>JALWNS010000209.1 GCA_027083655.1 Bacteroidales bacterium
GTACTGGTCACTGTATGGGTCGTATTCCTCTTTGTAAGTGATTTCTATAAGATTTTTCAGGTAAGTTTTTATTTCTTTGGTATATTCAATGAGTTCTTGTTTATCTTTTAGACTGCTTGCTTGCAGCATGTTTACAAGGTCATCAACGACCAAATATTCATCTGCTATTGTCTGGTAAATATTATTTCGTATGGTACTATCTTGAGTTTTTTCGCAAAAAGATATAGTAAGATATAAGCTTTCTATCCAGCCTCCATATATGCTCAATAATGCTATATTTTTTCGTTGGGATTCCTCTAAAATAGCATCTACTTTAAACAGTATTTGACCGACGATTCTTTGTAGCTCGTAGACGTCGTTTAGGTTTTGCTCTATAAGGTTCATAACAGAATCTGAGACAACTGACACCAGGTCTAGATCAGAGGCCAATTGCTTTATAGCATCAAAGTATTCAAGTGCTAATTGTTGTTGTGAAAAAACAACACAAAAGCTTAGATCTGCACTGTAAACACCAAGAGCTATAGCTTTAGCATTATCTGTCTGGAAATTAAGAAGATCTGAGGTAGGTAGTAAAAATTCCGGGAAAAATTCTATGTCTTTAGATTGAATGACGTTGGCTATTTCTAGGGGTGATGGTAATGAATAATAAATTTTGTTTATGGACTCGATTATATTGATTGTATCAAGTTCCTGAACATCTACTTTTGGGGTGGTTTTATGTTCTTTTTTGCAAGCACTAGTAGAAAGAAGCAACAAAAAAGTAAAAAGTCCTAAAATTAATTTACACCCTTTATACATAACGATATAATCTTTAAATTTGCATTCGCTATTACAATTTAACAAAATTCACTCCAAAATGAATTCATCTAAGCCAGAGAATAACAAAAAAAAGAAGACCCAGGAACAGATATGGACAGAAAGATTATCTTCTCCAAATGAGGAGGTAGTAAAAGATACAATAAAAGAAATAAGGGATTATGGTAATGTGAAAATCCTCTATGCTATTATTGAACGATATGCAAGCGAAAAAAATGAAGATATAAAAAAGGAGCTGGGTAAATTATTGATGGATATTAAGCATAGTGATGCTGTAGGTCTAATTTTTTCTTACATCAAAGACAATAAATACCTTCATATACGGAAAGATTTAATTTCATTCCTCTGGCAGAGTAGGTTAGACCTATCTCCTTATGTAAGCGATTTGGTTGATTTATTCCTTTCAGAGCCTTTTGAAATAGCTTTTGAGGCATTCACCGCGATAGAATATATGGAAAAATCTGTAGATAAGAATGTTGCTAAAGAAAATATCGACAAGCTAAAAAACCAAATAATGACAGTGGATGAATCAAAGAAGTATCTTTTAGTAGACCTTATAAGTTTGTTAAAGCGTTGGGCTTGAGACGAAAAAGATTGGTTGTAATTGCTTGAAATCCAGTGTGTTGTATTAGAAAATAAATTTGCTTAACTCAGTTATTTTATTTATCTTTGTAAAATAGATGGGCATTATGCCCATTTTTTATTAGTGAAACAGGATAAAAACTGAATAATAATGAGCGAAGAAATCCACAATGCAGAAAACATGGAGGTTAGTGCTACAAAAACGAATGATAATGGTAATAAAGATTATTCGGCCAAAGATATTCAAATTTTAGAGGGTCTAGAAGCTGTGCGCAAAAGACCCGCTATGTATATTGGTGATGTTGGATTCAGGGGTTTACATCATCTTGTATATGAGATAGTTGATAATTCTATTGATGAAGCTCTGGCAGGTTATTGCGATGATATTAAAGTAACTATAAATGAAGATAATTCTATCACCGTAGAGGATAATGGTCGAGGCATACCTGTTGATATTCACGAAAAAGAGGGTCGTTCTGCCCTGGAGGTAGTAATGACAGTTCTGCATGCAGGGGGTAAATTTAACAAGAATAGTTATAAGGTATCAGGCGGTTTGCACGGTGTTGGTGTTTCTGTTGTCAATGCATTGTCAGAGAGATTGGAGGCTATCATTTACCGGGATGGTAAGATTTACCGCCAGAGGTACGAAAAGGGTAAACCATTAACACCTGTTGAGGAGATAGGTGAGACAGACCGTACAGGTACCAAGATAACTTTTAAGCCTGATAAAGAGATCTTCCATGTTACAGAGTATGAATATGATACTTTGGCAGCACGTTTGAAGGAATTAGCTTTTCTGAATAAAGGTGTACGTCTTACTCTTATTGATAAAAGACAGCAGTTAGAAAATGGAGCTTACAAAACAGATACTTTTTATTCAGAGGGAGGATTAAAGGAATTTGTTCAATATATAGATGAAACAAGGGAGGCAATAACTAATGTCATCCACATTGAGACAACCAAGAATGGAATACCAGTAGAAATAGCTTTAGAATATAACACATCATATACAGAGAATGTACATACATACGTAAACAACATAAATACGCACGAAGGCGGTACACACCTAACGGGTTTCCGTCGTGGTCTGACGCGCACACTCAAGCAGTATGCAGAGGAGTCAGGTCTTCTTGCCAAGAAAAAGATTACTATCAATGGCGATGATTTTCGCGAAGGGCTGACTGCGGTTATTTCTGTCAAAGTTGCCAACCCATTGTTTGAAGGACAAACAAAAACAAAACTAGGTAATCCAGAGGTAAGCCTGGCAGTAGACCAGGCAGTTAGCGAGATGCTCAAGACTTACCTGGAAGAGAATCCGCAAGATGCAAAAAACATTGTTAATAAAGTCATTATAGCAGCACAGGCTAGAATAGCAGCCAAGAAAGCCAGGGAATTAGTGCAGAAACAGAACGTGCTAAAGGGTGCAGGACTGCCGGGTAAGCTAGCCGACTGTACATGGCGAGAACCAGAAAAGACAGAGATCTTCCTTGTAGAGGGTGATTCTGCAGGTGGCACAGCAAAGCAGGGGCGTGACCGGCGTTTCCAGGCAATTCTGCCATTGCGTGGAAAGATTCTCAATGTAGAGAAGGCCATGCACCATAAGATTCTGGAAAATGAAGAAATACGTAATATCTTCACAGCCCTGGGTGTGACCATTGGCACAGACCGTGATCCTAAGGAGCTTAATCTTGAGAAGCTGCGTTACCATAAAATAATTATTATGACAGACGCAGATGTGGATGGAAGTCATATCGCTACCTTGATTATGACATTCTTTTTCCGTTATATGCGTGAGATTATAGAACGTGGTTATCTCTATATTGCTACTCCTCCTTTGTATCTGGTCAAAAGGGGCAAAGAGCAGCGTTACTGTTGGACAGAAGAAGAACGTGAAAAAGCTATTGAGGAGCTTGGCAAAGGAAATCCAAATAGTGTGACTGTGCAGAGATACAAAGGTCTCGGTGAAATGAACGCCGAGCAACTTTGGGAGACAACTATGAACCCAGAAACGCGAATTTTGAGGCAGGTAACTATTGAGAATGCTTCGGAAGCAGACCGTATATTCTCTATGCTCATGGGTGAGGAGGTAGAGCCGCGTCGCAAATTTATCGAGGAGCATGCTACGTATGCAAATATTGATGCTTAGTGCTACTTAGTTTATCAGTTTGAAAGACGAAAAAATCCGCAAGCCAGGGCTTGCGGATTTTTCCGTATGGGGAGACTGCGCATAATACCAAATTATTTTTGAAATCCTCCACTACAAGGAAATAGGACACATATTGATTGTGTAGCCGGTATAAAACCTGTTTCGACAGATTGTGCTATTTTCTTCTGGCGTAGTAATAGGGCAAACTTTGTGTGTATAAAGTAAGCTTGGATTTGTCTTCATTCTGAGGGGATATCTGCATTTTGTTGTTTGCCTTTATAACAGGCTAATTGGACATATCTTTGCTATGAAAGCTTGTGCTCCTGGTAATTTTCAAGTAGAATTTGATACAGACAAGCAAGATTAATCATTAATTCCTTCCCCTTGGTCATTATCTTGACTTTGTGTCTCCTTTGTATCATTGACCTGGCCGTATTTTGAGAATTCAATGTCAAATTTTGTCTTATTGGGATATGCTATAAGAAAAAGAATAAAGGCTATGCCAAGGAGGTAAAGATAATCTGTTTTCCATATAAGTAGCAAAGTTAATGCTATAATAATACCTCCAATTGATAGAAGAATAAACTTAGCTTTATTGGCTCGTGAGAAAGCTTGCCATTGTTCGGTTTCAGTAGCATTAATATTTTTCTTTGTATCACGGAGTAGACGGTTATATATCCCATAGGCTAACAACATAGCGGAGATGAACAGTAATGGAGAAATGACTAATATTATGTTTGTTTCATTAATCAGGTCTTTGAGCATGAAAACTTTTTTTGTTATAATTACTAATACCGTTATTACCAGTAAGATACCTAGCCATAAAAAATAGTTTCTTTTGATATTTTTAGCATGGTTCATAGGCAGTAGATTTTTAAGAAAAAATAAATTTAGCAGGTCAAAAAAAGTTGAAATTTTCTGTCATTTTTTTTATTATCCTTTCCTTGATTTACAAGAGCAAAATAAAGAAAAAATGTTGGATAAATCTAAGGAAATTAAGATAAAATTCATTGTAACTAGCGACATACATGGAGCAATCTTTCAATATGATTTTATTGAAGACGTATTGACTACCTCGTCATTATCCCAGATACATACTTATGTTGAGGAACAACGCCAGAATAAGGACCAGGAAGTAATCCTCTTGGATAATGGCGATATTTTGCA
>JALWNS010000210.1:0-6146 GCA_027083655.1 Bacteroidales bacterium
ACAAAGGCTTTGACGTTACTGTTAATTGGTATTATGATGATTCTGTCGAAGATATCGAAGATGAACTTGAAGAAGTAGAAGATTTTATGCTTGAGACAGGATTAGAAATTAACCTCATTCCTATGAGTAAGGACAAAGAGCAGAATAACAAAAAAGAGGAGAAATAATTTTCCTTAACACATATCACATAATTAAAAAAATAGAATATCACGCCTAAAAATAGGCGTGATATTTTTATTATAACGCATGGGCGATAAATGGGGATAATTACGGGTAGCGGACTTTTTTGTATCCAACAACCCGCCAATAATAAGGTGCCTGATCCTGGTAATACACGAAAATCAAGTAATCATTGGAGGTCTGGTAGAAACTACCTTCTATCTCATCATAAATAATCCTTCCATCCCTGACCACCACATATTGATAATCATATACCCCTTGCTTGAGTAAAATAGCTCCGGTATATCCCTGTGCCTGCTGATTATAACTAAGCTTGAATTCTGGTTTAATTTTCCAGTTAGTTAGTCCACCAAACACATAGACATCACCGCCATGTACGAGAGGATGCTTTGTCCATAATGTAAAATGCACCTTGAGATAATCTGCCTGAGACCATGGATCATCCACATTCACAGCTTTAATGATAAAATTACCATTTGCATCACGGTAGGAAGCATAAGCACCCTGTATATTATCAGGCAATAGATAACTATGATATAGCCCCTGGCGAAACTCGGATTTAAACACCTTACCTGATTGAAACTTAAAATCAACTGTGCTAAATGTCCTAAACTCATTACCACCTGGAAAAACATTAATATCATCATAATCATAGATCATCTGCCCTCCCTGGAAAAACTTTGGCTCATAAATAAAGGCAACCATATCTGGCCGGAAATTCTGATAAATAGCCAATCTCATGTTGTTGTATGGATCATCAAAATTACGCCCTGTTATATCATAACTGACATCTACCTCCTGGTGCGTTAGCCTAAGGGCCGAATTCGTTGCAGGTTTGACCTTTGCATTAATAGGGATCTGGTTCTCTACCACAACAAATCTTTTTTGCAAAATAATACTATCTGGATCTGAGACAAGGCTAACCCTAACCAAGTAATTTCCTGATACAAGAAACCTGACATAATCATTAGGGAAGCTAATTTCATAATTATAGTACAACACATTAGTATTAAAAGACTGGCGGTAATCCCACAGACGGTTAACATAATAGCCATCCAGGAAATCTTGATCATACAGGTCCTCCTCCGACCAGTCCCACGAACAATGAACAAAGCTATACTGGAGGTTTTGCGGGTTATCGTCAACTATATCAAAACGCAAGGTTAAGGTCTGGTTACTGTTAAGACTAATGACCGGATAAGAGAGCTGTGAGCCAGTCTGAAAAAACTTGACATTCAAAACACTGGATGAGTAGACCGTATCCACAAAGTCCTGGGCATAAATCACAAAAAAACTTGTCAAGGCAAATAATAAAACAACTACTTTTCTCATTTTTTTAATAATTTTGGAATACTTAAAAATACAACGAAAAAAATTATGAAAAAATTAGCATACATATTTTTGTCAATAATCTTAATCACTGGATGCCAGCCTAAAGATCTGGAGCCGCCTAAATTAGATATTTCCCCACAGGATTCAATAATAGAATGTTCTAATGTCAAACCGGCAATTATCTCTGTGCTGGCTACTGCTCAAGAAGATATAACTTCATTTAAAATAGAAACCAATCCTATTATTTTCCGATTCGATACTACTTTCCCTGCTTTTACACATCGCTACATTGACTCTTTTGTAATAAAAATACCTGAAGGAATAGAATTGCCATCTGATAGTATAATTACCGCAAGCTTCACTGTATCAGATCCTTATAATTCCTCAACAGTTGTAAAATATCTGCGTGTTGTTGATGCTTATCCAGACCTCATAGAGGATACGATCATTTTACACACACCACTAACAGGCAAAAGCTTCTTTGACCTGGCAACACGTCAAATTTTAGACACTACAGCAGAACCAGGTAGCTTTGACATAGCTTTCGTAGTTAGTAATGATGGAGCATATACGCTTACATCTCCAGATGCACCTTGGTTACAAACAACTCTTGAAGACCAAGGAATAACTTATAACAGTGAGGCACAACGTATAACAAAAATGAATCGTTCTCTGGTAGATTATGATGCTATGGACGACCGCTACATATATTACATGACTGTTACCGAGCGCTACTTATACAACACTCCTAGCTATGGCATTGGCGTAGAAGCATTATCCCTTGGAAATACAATAATTTTCCAGGCACAGGACGGACGGAAAGGAGCTATTAAAGTAGTGGGCATGCAGCCTGCTGATAGCGCTATAATTCTGGGAATAAAATATCAATGGCGACCTGCTAAATGAGCAAGAGACAGCGAATCACTGTATTTATCTGGCTTACAATAGTCATAGCCTTTTGGCTTTGGGTCATTTACGAAGATGAGGAGCTAGGGATTGAGCAAATTGCAGCATTTCTTAGCCGTTTCCAACATTTTATAATTATTGCATATTTGCTTTTTAGCTCACTGCGTGCTTTTACGCTTATTCCCAATATGACCGTAGTGTTTGTGGGTACACTTATCATTCACAACCCATGGGTTCTGCTGATAACCTCCCTCATTGGCCTGCTGGTTTCCTCATCTCTTATTTACTTCTTTGGAGAGGACACAGGTCTGGACAAGGTGCTCCTGAAAAAATATCCTGACAAAGTTGAAAAAATAAAAAATGGCATTGACCGGTACGGAGCACCTGTGATTTTTTTCTGGGGTCTCCTGCCTGTGGTTCCTTCAGACCTGTTGTCATTTGTATTGGGAATAATGAAGTTTAATTACTGGAAATTTATTCTATACTATACCTTCTCCCATTTGATAACATACTCTGCAATAATCTTTCTGGGTAAAGACCTGTGGGCATGGCTCCTACCCGGAATATACGGTTAAAACACCACAAACACCCTGATTGCCTAAACATAAGACCATAACAAAATCACTTCTCAAGCACCTGGATTAGCTTCTCCACGAGCCTTCGGCGGAGGGGTTCAAACACTGTCCTCAGGTCTCCTCCTTGGCCACCACTTGCCAATAACTCACGGTTAATTATAGGCAACTGCACAGGACGGATAACAATCTTTTCACCTGAAAATTCGTCTTTGACAACGAATTCCAGAGCCAGGGGCGCGTCATTCACCACAGCCTCCGGATAAAACAAAAATATTTCCTGCACTTTGTACCTCACTGCATAAGCGACCATCTGGTAAAGGTCTGGTTGTGAAATACCAAAGTGCGGGTCACCCGCGCCGTCATAAACTACTTTGTACTTGGTGTCGGCAATAATCCTCCTTCCGTTAACCTCCAGCAATATATCTGGCCGCAGGGTAAAAATGCCTTGCTCATCAAGCGTTTTGCTACTGACCTGGGAGCGAGCCCTGACATGCGGCAATTCCCTGTCTATAAAACCAAAAATAAAGTCCTCAAACACATATTCCATGGGCAAAAGAAAGGCAAAGAGGCGGAACCGGTCCTTATAATTAAACGAGATGCTATGCTCAAGGAAGAGCCGGCAATACGCCTGCACTGTTTCAAACTCTGCAAACATAGGATTGAACCGTATGTGCTTGCACTTACGCGGCCGTGCTTTCCCCTCATCAACATCGTCCAGCACAAAAAGTATATCGCTCAACAGGCGCTTGTTTTCACTGCTCTGGCTAGAGTGGTAAAGCAACTTTGCAACGTATTTGAGTATGCGGTTAAAATCATTATCCATGACAAAATTATCGTAAATACTAGGAAGCCTGTGCCACTGTCCAGATGCCAAATTGCGGCTATAGGCCTGCATGTCCAACCTGCCCTTGACATAAGGTAGCTGGGAGTGGACCTGCTGATAGTGCTGGAAAATAGTATTTTGCAACAAATCATGGGTGTACCGCGCAAAAAGATAAATCAAGATTTCAAAAAAATCGGCTTTAGCAGTGCCCAGGCTAGTAAGATAGCTTGGAAACTTGATTTTACGGCAGTAGCTAAGATACCAGAGTATGTGGCTATGAATGGCTTTTATTTCTTTCTCCGTATAGTTGCGATTTGGGTCATAGAAAATCTTGGGCAAAAGGTTGATTTTCTTGTCTTCAAAAATGATTAGCCCGACGTATTTGTTTGATTTTATTTCGCGTGTACGGTGTAAAAACTGCAAGAACTGCTGTTGTTCGCTCCTGGTCTCATCCTCATCGGCGTAGAAATAAGGACTTTTCTCACGGTTTTGCCATATCTCGTCCAGAAACTCCTCTAACTTTTCGAACCTGTCCGTGAGCTGTGCTTTATTTTGATATTCAAACAGATTGATCATTTGCTATAAATTTAGGTTAATCTAACCGCTACTGACACCACGAAGCGCAACATTTTTAAAATCAATTTCTTGCATTTCCCTTTGCGAGCGTCGCGGTTTCTTAATTTCTAACCGCCACGGGCGCGATGAAGGCGCTACGGTCATGCGATGACACCGGAACGGTGCGAGGCATTGACCTGTATAGTTTATGAAAAACTTTATCCCAACAACTACTTTGTGGCCCTTTGTGAATTTCCTTTGAGGGCTTGGTGTTAAAAAACTTTGCGTTCCCTTGGCGTCATTGGCTGTAAAAAAAGACTACACGTATTGAGCATAATGCTATTCTTCTTTTATGATCTGTAATGGCGCCCAATTATCATCTGCTTTTAACTTATAGCCAGGCTTAAGATCTAAAGCCTTTTTCAGAATTTCCCTCACTTTTTCTTCGTCGTTCATGAAATATTCTAGCAAAAGCGGGATAACTTTCTCGTTCATGCTCTCCACAAAGTCATACTGGCCATCTTTTGCCATAAAGTAAGAATGTCCGATCTGAAAATCTTTGCCCTTTTCCTGGATAATTATTTCATTCAATTTCTCAAAAAACGCCCTGTCATCTGGATTAACCAGATTAGAGTCTGGATACATGTGCTTGAACACAAACCTGCGCCGCAGAGCCACATCCAGAAGTGCAATAGACTTGTCTGCAGTGTTCATCGTGCCAATGATATAAAGATTTGACGGCACTACGAACTGGTCACCGGACGAGGGCAGCGTTACGACGAGTGTATTGTCGCCGTGTGAGCGTTTGTCCTCTTCCAGCAGGGTTATCAATTCGCCAAACACATTAGAGATATTCGCACGGTTAATTTCATCAATGATCAGGACATAACTGGGTACTGCATAGCGATCAACAGACTTTAGCTCGCTAAGGTCAACATTGTTGAGACGTTTCTTTTTTTCGGTTATATCTAAGTCCTCGAGGTTTTCTTCTGTTTCTGCAGGGTCTGGCCTGTAGTTGTTATAAAATTCGATGAATTCCTTTAAAATAGTCCAGTAATAGCTATAATAAGCTCCGCCTAACACTTTTTTTATATCCTCATTAACATTTGTAATTCGCTTAATATCTGGATATTCCCTAAATAATTTTAATAAAGGTTTAGCAGTCACTCGATAAGTTCGTGAGCCGTTTTCTGGTTTCAGTATCAGAGTATTTTGATTTGTGATTTTAATGAGTTTGGCTTTTTTACCTGTTTTAGTTTCAAACTCTGTTATGTTATTTTCTTTTATGTATTCGATAAAATCAAGATAAACTTCTTCTGGGTCTGGCCTGCCGGGAGTTTGTTTCTGTTTTTTCGCTAGTTTATAGTATTCAAACAGGGCATCGGTAGCTATCTGCATAAAAATGCCGTCTTCTTGCCTGAAAGTCAAAGAGTCTTGACTCTCATCTACATTTGGTCTAATACCCTGCACAAAGTCCTGGTAGCTATAGCTTTGATGAAAAGTAATAAAACGTATCCGCCCGCCGAGGTGCTGGTTAAAAATATCCCGGGCTTGATCGTAGTCATCTATCTGCCTATTCTCAATAATCTCAGCTGCTATCCTGACTGTATTGTAAGTCTTACCAGTTCCTGGAGGACCGTAGAGAATGAGATTAAGAGGGTAATTTAGTTTTTGTTCCTTTTCCATGATAGGCAAGTCTTTTTGTGATGTTTGGCTAAAGACATAGTCCTCAAAATCAGTATTATTAAACCTTCTGAAATTAGATTTCTTTGTAC
>JALWNS010000210.1:6156-17960 GCA_027083655.1 Bacteroidales bacterium
GCTTTATTTTAAGCCATTGATCAGGTGTTGGTTCAAACTTATTAAAGTAGCAATAGTACGCCTCTGGGTTTTTAAAATCAAAACAATTTTTTGTTAGCTTTTCTGTTGCTATGATGCCATAGAGAGGCCTACCAGAATAAAACTTTAAACTAAAAATATACCTGCTACCTATCTTAAAATTAAAACCTTGATGTTGGACAGTAAAAACAATGCGTGGATCATCTTTTTGCAAACCAAATTCTTCTATTATTCTACTAAGGTAGCTAACATAAGTATCAAACATCTGCCCGGGAAACTTGCGTCTTATTTCTTCAAAGCCCAGTCCTTGCCGTTCGTCCAAAAACTGTAATATGTGTTCATAATGCTCTTTCTCTATCTTAAAATTTGTTCCTTGCCTACCTACAGGCAGACTGCTAAGAATATCATCGTCCTTTATTTCTTCCCACAAGATTGGGTTATCTACCAGGTTGTGTGTAATCCTTATCCTCACTGCTTTCCCTGGTTTTACCTGGCTTGGATCTTTATAATATTTCAAATCTTTTATGTCCTCAATGCCAACATCATACACAAATGAAGTTGTCTCTGCCAGGGCATAAACACCAGGCTTTTCACCTGTCACCCATATCACTATCTTATCATGTTTCTTAATTCTATCCTTATGTTGGTTAACACCCCATTCCTCCAAAGCCTCATCCCTGAGAGCCCCCTCTATGTCGTAATACTTGGGGTTTGCCTGGAACAGCCAAAAATTAGGATTATTAAAAGCCCATGCATCATAAGATATCACCCAGTAAGGGCGGGGATCTTTCTCTTTAACCTGGCGTATAATATCCATATACTCAGTAAAAGTCTCAAACTCAGGGTCTATTCCTAAATTCTCTAAATATGGTCTAGTCTGCTTGTCTATAGGAAAATATTTTTCAGGATTAATCCAGAACAACCCCTGGGTAATCTTTGGCTTACCTGTATATTTTATTCCAAGCACCCTAGCAAAATCTTCATCTGTGACATTATCGGCCATCACCTTCTCAAAAAAATCCCAGAGAATATCTATATCGTTTTCCTCCCTTTCGTATTTGTAACCATAGAACCATACCCTTTGTGCATTTGACATCGGCACGCCTTCAAAGTCTGATGGGATGGGTATCTCCACCTTGTCTTTCTCTTTTAAATGTTCTGCAATATTAGCTATTATTTTAATTCGTTTATCCTCACCATATTTATTGAGATATGAGAAAAATGTGAAAGGTTCCATTACCTCCAGCTCTATCTTATGTCCAGGAGCATCCTGGTCTGTACCGACATCAACTCCTGCGTTCCTAAGCAATTCCACTAGCTCCTTTTGTTGGTTTCGTTTGCCTCTAAGATATTGTGCTAATTGCTTAAAAGTCTCCACCCATGTATATTTTTCTTCTGGCATAATGAATTAGTGTTTAAGTTTTAGCAATGTGATATAAATTTATTCTTTTTCCTGTAGTTGGACAAACAAATCATTCCTCCTGTCCCTCGTCTATACGCAGGGATAGTCCTATGCGCTTACGTTCCAGGTCAATGGAGATGACTTTTACCCTTACATGTTGATGGACGTGCACTATTTCATTAGGATCGCTCACGTAGCGGTCTGCCATCTCAGAAATATGCACAAGGCCATTTTCTTTAATACCAATATCCACAAAAGCACCAAACCTGGTTACATTCTTAACCACACCGGGCAGAACCATTCCTACCTTCAGGTCTTCAATGGATTTAATATTCTCGTCAAATTCCAGTACCTTGAACTCATCGCGGGGATCACGGCCAGGCTTGGCAAGCTCCTGCATTATATCTTTTAGCGTCTCTGGTCCTGCCTGCCCGTCCACATACCGGTAAATATCAATTTTTTCCTGCAGCTTTTTATCAGCTATGAGCTGCTCCACTGTCACGCCCATATCCTGGGCCATTCGCTCAACGATGTGATAGCTTTCCGGATGGACTGCGGTGCGGTCCAGAGGATTGGGTGCATCAGGAATACGCAGGAAGCCCGCCGATTGCTCAAAAGCTTTGTCGCCCATGAGCTTGACTTTGCGCAATTGATCACGGCTCTGAAATGGTCCATTCTCCTGGCGGTAACGTACAATATTCTCGGCCAAAGTCTTGCCAATACCAGAGACATACATAAGCAGGTACTTAGAAGCCGTGTTCACATCCACGCCCACGCGGTTGACCACATATTCCACTGTTCTGTCCAGGGCTTCTTTCAGCCGGGTTTGATTGACATCATGCTGGTACTGCCCCACACCCAGGGACTTGGGATCTATCTTAACAAGCTCTGCCAGAGGGTCAATTAACCGCCGGCCTATTGACACGGCGCCGCGCACTGTGACGTCATAGTCAGGAAATTCCTCTCGTGCCACTGGCGAGGCAGAATAAATTGATGCCCCGCTCTCGTCCACAATGTATATTTTCACATCACGCGGATAACGCACTTTTTTGAGGAATTTCTCAGTCTCGCGGCTCGCCGTCCCATTGCCCAGGGCAATAACATCAATCTTATATTGCTCCACGAGCCGCGAGATGGTGCGCGCCGCCTCCACTGCTTCACGTGCTCCTGTGTGCGGGTAAATCGTGGTGTTGAACATCAGATCGCCAGACTCGTTGAGTGTGACGACTTTGCAACCTGTACGGAAACCCGGGTCTATTGCCAGAACACGCTTGCGGCCTAGTGGAGGCTCCATGAGCAAATGCCACAGGTTTTTGGTAAAAACCTTAATGGCTTCCTCGTCTGCACGTTCCTTTAGCTGCTGGCGCATCTCTGTCTCCAGGCTTGGCCTTATCAGGCGCAGATAACTGTCTTTGACAGCCAATTGTACCTGACCTGTAGCCTGGTTATCACCACGGAGAAAATGGCGGAAAAGGATATCCAGAGCCCTGTCGCGTTCTGGTTCAATGCTTATATTGATAATTCCTTCGCGTTCGGCACGGAATATAGCCAGGACACGATGGGATGCTATACGTGTTATTGGCTCAGAATAAGAGAAATAATCACGGTACTTTTGACCTTCCTCTTCCTTATCTTTCTTAACCTTTGTGGTAATAACAGCGTGGCGGCTAAACAGGTTCCTCAGCTTAGCCCTGACCGTAGCATCTTCGTTCACCCATTCGGCAATAATATCACGTGCGCCCTGGAGAGCTTCTTCCACGGTCTGGACCTCATCTGTTAGATACTGCTCTGCCCCGGCCACCACGTCAAAGGCGCCCTGGTTAAAAATTTTTTTGGCCAGAGGTTCCAGGCCTTTCTCACGGGCAATAACTCCACGTGTACGGCGCTTGGGTTTATAAGGCAGGTACAGGTCCTCAAGCTCGGCCAGTGTCTGTGCTGCAAGGATTTTCTCCTTCAGCCCGGGCGTGAGCTTGCCCTGTTCCTCAATTGTTGAGAGGATTGTTTCACGGCGCTGGTCAATCTCTGTTAGCCGACGCTCAATGTCATGTATTTTTTCTATTTGCACCTCATCCAGACCACCAGTATGGTCCTTGCGATAGCGGGCTATGAATGGGATAGTAGCTCCATTGGCAAGGAGGTATAACACGCTTTTGACCTGGTTCTCTGTGAGGGAAAGCTCTGTAGCTATCTGCCGGACATGATTTTCATTAAATTCCATGTGTGTAAAGATTGAAGAATTGTGCTTAGTAAAGCTAAAAAAAATTCCGGAGGAAAAAAGAGCTTTGAGGCAAGGTAGCTAAAAAACTATCATGATATAACGCCTGTAGCTAGGTGCCTACGCCACGCTTGCTACAGAAGACACAGGAGGGAAAAGAGCTTTGAGGCAAGGTGGCTAAAAAAGTGGTGATCAATATTTCGCCTATGTAATACTCCTTACTGGATACCTGCAAGGTGCCTACGGCAAGTGATATGGCGCTTATTATTTGTACGAATTGGTATAAAAACACTACTGGATAACGCCTGCCCAAAAGAGTGCCACGGGGAGAGCAAGCTCCGCCTGAGACAAAACACTCCTGGGAAAAAAAAGAGCTCCGCCGAAAAGTGGCTAAAAAACTGTGATACAACGCCTGTAGCAAGGTGCCTACGCCACGCTTGCTACAGAAGACACAGGAGGAAAAAGAGCTTTGAGGCAAGGTAGCTAAAAAACTATCATGATATAACGCCTGTAGCAAGATGCCTACGCCACGCTTGCTACAGAAGACACAGGAGGAAAAAAGAGCTTTGAGGCAAGGTAGCTAAAAAAGTGGTGATCAATATTTCGCCTATGTAATACTCCTTACTGGATACCTGCAAGGTGCCTACGGCACGCCCGCTACAGAAGTGTAGATTAAAACAGCACACAATTACATGGCAATGGGACTAATAATTATTCACCTCCTGTATTCTCCTCCCGTAAGTCTCCTTACGGCGGAAGAGCAAATAAATCTTTGACTGGTTAAAACCCGTGGATGTACCCGTCATATCATAAATGGTCTGAAGGTAGAGCCAACCGTTGTTTTCAAAAAAATCAATTACACCTGTCATACTACCAAAAACAATAGGACGTCCCATGCTATCGGTCACAGTTATTTTGTTTTTACCAACTAAATTACACTTTCCGGGCACTTTGTAAAATGCCTTTGTATTGCAGAAAGGCCTGGTTAGATAAATCAAAATATAATCTTGTCTAACGATACGGTCTATATTCATCCCATCCAGATAGATCTGGGAAAAGGCAGGGAAAGACAAAACACTTATCAGTATTAATCCCAGAATTTTTTTCATGTTAAATGAATTTTATCAATAGCAAGCTTTAGTTTATTGTGAAAACTAAAATTTATTAAGCAATTAACCAAATCTCATCCTGATCAGCGTACCTGTGGAAAGAATTTCATCTAATACCAATTCTTAATCTAAAATAGTCTGAAGCTATTTTAGGTTTTTAGACTGGATACCGATACTTAATGAACATTGTTTAATGATAGAACTTGAAATTAAACTATCCTGAATTTGTAACCGGTATAAAAATTTAAAAAGCGGGGCTACCCAGCAAAATTCTTATATCAATTCCATCTCTAGCAAAAATACACAGATATTCGCTAGAATCTAGGCAACCCCGCTAAAATCTTAGACTTACTTAAGCAAAGAGAGGCCTTCTTGTGCAGATTTGTCACCAGGACGGATCATTAAAGCTTTGTTAAACAATATTTTAGCCTCGCGGAACTTTTTTAGCCTGTAATTTGTCCATGCCAGCATAACCACGCTACTGTAATCAAAAGGATACTGGTTTACCAACTTTTCAAACAGCGGATAAGCCTGGTTGTACTGTCCCTGTGCGTAGTATATATCCCCCAGGTATAGTAGCGCATAATAATTGTTTGGTGCAATCTTGAGTATCTCTTTATATTGGCCGATTATCTGTGTAGTACGGCCCAGGGCATTGAGAGGATAAATAATACCGAATTTTGCCTCAATGGAGTATGGCATCAAATCAATAGCACGATTGTAATAAGAGATAGACTGTTGGAATAAGCCTGCCTCATAACTAAGCCAACCCAGGCGCAGGTTAATCTCATAAGAATCCTGGCTATAGACCTGCTGCAAGGCATCAATGGCTTCGTTGTATTTGCCTTGCCTCTCTAGTTCGTAGCTTTTGGCAAAAGCATCAATAATAACCTGTGTGCCGTTCTGTCCATAAGCACTGACGGCCAGAACGAGGATAATTCCTGTAAAGATTTTTTTCAGAACGTCCATATCACACCTCCTTTTATGTAGTTTGTGTTTGCTGTTTGCGTGATCGTTGTTGTACCTTGTTGATCATCAATAGTAAAGGTATATTCTGAAGGATAAAAGCCAATAAAGAATGTCTTGTTTTTCTTTGTTGTGTATGTCAGTGTTGCCCCATACAAGCTTGTTATCGGTTCATCAATATTATAAACAAAATATCCATCATTTGTTACGAGATGATAGATTGTTCCATAGTAATAAGTTCCTGTTAAATATAGCCGTCCAAGCCTTAGGCTAATTTCTGGAGCAATAACAGTATTCTGTTGCACATCACTACTGAGGCCATAAAACACTGTCGTAGCAAGGTAAAGATTAGAGTTAGCAAAAGGGTAAAATCCTAGTGTTGCATTGGTATATGCATCCCGGGTATCCCCAATTTTTAGAAAATCTATTCCTGTTTTAACCCTGAACAAGCTAAACTGTTTCTCCATGGACAAGCCAGCGGAATAATCCATAAACAACGTACTATAGCGTGCCAGACGGCCGCGGAATGTACCTACTTTCTCGACCAGGCCAAAAATTAAATTATAATTTACATTAGCAACAAAACGCCTGCCCAAGTAATAAGATAGACGGCCATTGCTTCTGATCTGGGTATTATTCAGCGTTGCTACAGCCTGGTTAGTAGGACCAGTGCCAACAACCCACATCCTGTCCTGCTTGAGCAATTGTCCATCATGGTAGAAAAACAAGTTATCCGAAAACTGGTGATACAACCCTAGATCTATTGAATATTGCGAACGTGTGAAATAATATTCGTATTCTCCAATCTGGTAATCCGTGGATAGAATCCGGTCATAATCCAGATTATTAAACCTTGTAATAGCTATGTCCACTGACCTCAATGTGTTCTCTGTGAGCTTCTGGTAAATCTTATTGTCATAAGACAGGTACATTCCCATATTCATGGCAGCTTTGTCCTGACCGGAATAAAGATAAGAATAATAAAGCATCTCTTTAGTCCATTCATAATCAGGATTTTGCCTATAAGCCTTTTCAAAATAAGGAATAGCCTTCAGATAACGGCCTTTTTGGAAATAAGCATAGCCTGTACGTAGCTTCAAATAATAAGAATCAATACCCTGGCGACGTGCTTTGCGGCTAAGCTTTATCAATTCATTCCACTCTCCCCGTAAATACATACCATAGGTTGCCGTATCAACCTCGTAAAAAGTTAGCTTCTGGCCACTTAAAGACCAAGCCAATAGTAAAACTACTGCTATTAAAAATAACTTTCTTCTTTCCATATCATTTCAAATTTCGATTTGTCTAATGATTTTATATGACACTCGTTTCTTGAGACTATTATTTGATAAGACCAGGAGTTTAGTTTCTTTTTAAAGAAATAATTCTCTATTCTGACACGCATCTTTATTTCTGTGGGGTTAAACACATCATTAACCTGCTCAAACTCCAACACATAACGTGTCTTCAGAAAAATAACAAAGCTAACAAGAAAGTCCTGTAGCCAAACCAACAGCTTGTTGTTGGTAAAATGCAAAGGTATAAAATCATAAAACTGTACATTCTCATAATATCCAAGCGGGATAAAATTAAGTGTCTGGTAAAGTATGAACAAAGGCGAACGGCGGCGGCCGATATAGTTCAACATCTTCAGAACAACACCATTGTTCACCAGATAAATCTTTTCATTCTCACTCTCTGACATTAAAAACTGGTTGTTGTAAATATCTGTGTCTGCAACAAAAGAGCATGTCCTGTGCTTATGTTCATCTATTACCTCTGCTGTGTACCTCTTACCAGGAATAAAACTAAATATCTGCTTGAGCAAAGGAATTGTCTCAATATTAGACACTTTACTTCCTTCCTGTGGTTGTCCGTATTTAACATAGCGTGGCTGTCCGGTCACATCCAGATAATCACTAAAGCCTCCTTCCATTGTCTTGCTTCCTATGATTGGGCTAGTCTGTAGCTGGAAATGCAAATGTGGATAAGGAGAACGCCCCGAATTCCCAACATGTGCAAGGATCTGTCCCCGTTTAACATACTGGCCTTTAATCACTTTTATTGTACCTTTTCTGAGATGGCTAAGCTGTGAATAAATACCAGGTGCATGTTGTATTACTATGGTATTGCCCCAGTTTTGTGCCAGGTTAACATCCCCAACAACATTATCCTCAATGCCATCCACAATGTCCACTATCACACCATCTGCAGGTGCTACCACTGGTTTGTCATAACAATAATAATCCGTAAGCTCCAAACCCTTGTCTCTAAACTGGTTGCCTTTTGCATCCACAATTACAAAATCCCAGGCATAACGCCATGCATCCTTGTGGGTATATTTTCCGTCAAATCCCTGGCTTACAGTCCACTGGCCAAAGAAAGGCAAAGAAAATTTTATGTTAACAAGATTGCCATGGACAGAATGTGCCCGGTCAAAATATGCGTTCTGCTCAGGGTTGCGGTGTTGGATATATGCCAATTTCAATTTATTATCAGGATAAACACGAAGACGGAGTGCATAAACAAATCCAAGCACTGCCAGGTTAAAAGGCAAAGAATAAACAGGCAATGAAAACAGGGCAAAGAGCTTACCCACACCAATTGTGATAACAACAAGTGTCGGTATAATCACCAATAACCAGGCCAGGGAACGCCACGATGGAATGATGAAAAATCCACCTAGCGCAATAGCCGTCAGTATGTAATTAAAACCAAAATAAGTGTAATTCAACTCCTCCACAGGAACACCAATAAACTGGTAAAACCAGTAAGCCACATAAAAACCTATCAAAGACATCAAAAACAAATGGCGTGAATACAACAGCAATCCAAGGGCTATGGCTACTCCCACAAGAACATTATACTGGAAAAATATAGCACTAAGCGACAAAAAATATGTCTTTAGTCCGGCAGGCAATTGCAAATTCGTAATGAAATCATAAATATTTACGAGCCGTATTCCCCCCAGGGAATACAGCTCGTTGTGTGTGTAAATACCACGCAGACTGATACCCAGGCTACTAAAATCTGACAGGCCCAGAAGTACCATCCACACAGCAAAAAGAAACGGCAAACTCAAATACGGTAAACCATATTTGGCCAGAACACCCTGCAGAACAATACTTATAAACAACGTAAGAATGGCCACTAGTACAACCAGCAAGAGTGCTTTCCAAGACGGTGCAAAAAACGTGGCAATAGCCAGGCCTGTCAATAGTGAGTTAAAACCATACAAACCTTTAACTATGCTACTGCGGTCATAGCCAAGTAAATAAGCCACTATATTGGCCACCAACACAGAGACCACAGCGCTCAGCCCTAACCATAAGTCAAAAAACGATACCAGCAGCAAAACCAGACCTAAAATCTTGTTTGTTGAGAAAAATACCTGCGAATAACTATTTAAAATGGTTTTGCCTGCCTTGCCAGTCAAATATTTTAGCCTACTCATAGTTTAATGTTCTTGAGATGCTCAGGTACCAGCTCCTGGTTTTTGAAAACAGTAATATCTTCTTTCTTGCGAATAACGTGCATTTGTCCCTCCATGTCAATTAGCACCACATTAGGGCGGTATGTTATAAACTGCATCCACTGTGTCATCGTGTATGCTCCCACGCGCTTTATAACGAAATGGTCACCCTTTTTGAGCAATGGGAAATTAATGTTTTCCCGTATAACGTCAATGTTCATGCACAATGGCCCGTAAAGGACTGTTGTTTCGGTCTGAAATCCAGTATCTTTAGCCGGATAGACCTCATAATCATACCAGAAGGCTGTAAACATCAGATTTACACCAACATCAAGGATCGTAGCACGGCGGCCGTCAGGCAGACGCTTATTGGCCAGCACTGTGCCGAGAAGATAACCAGCATCATCAATCAGTGCACGGCCAGTCTCGAGGAACAAATAAGGCATATTATTCGGATCAAAATCTGCCGCCCAGATAGCATCGGTGATAGCCTGGGCATACTGGTCAAAAGTAGGGTTTGTATCGCTACCGGGCAGGTATGCACCCTTGAGTGTATTGGCAGAAGCAAAACCTCCACCCAGATCTATATACGAGATATGATGGCCCCATCTCTGGTGAATTCTTTTTGCCAGGTCTGCGAGCTTGCGCATTGCCACGTGATAAGGCTTGTCTGACATGATATAAGTACCGATATGAGCATGCAAGCCTCTCAAATCAACCTTTGAACTGTGCATCAAACGGCTAATAGCATTCCATGCCTCGCCATTTTCGTAATTAAACCCAAACCTGTCCCACTGTGGGTAAATACCTGTGTCCATGTTTACCCTGATGGCTACTTGTGGCCGCTCCTGCATCTGCTCAGCCAGTGTCAAAACCTCATAAAGCTCATCATAATGGTCTATGTGTATGAGTGATTGGTTCTTTATTGCCAGGCGCAGGTCTTCCTTGCTCTTGTCAGGACCGTTGAAAATTATCTTGTTACCTGGTACGCCATTGTCCAGGGCTTTCTGGTACTCAAAGCCTGAGACAACCTCGGCCCACGAACCTTCTTGGTGGAAAATACGGCATACTGCATCCAGATAATTGGTCTTGTACGACCAGGCAAACTGTACCTTGGGATAACGTGTTTCAAAAGCTGTCTTTGCCTCCTGGTATTTTTCGCGTATTATACGCTCAGATATGACGAAAACTGGAGATCCATAACGGGATATGATTTCTTCTACCGGTATGCCCTCTATCTCTGGTATATGTTTATTCACGCGACGGATACCAAACTTTTTTGAGGGCATACCCTCGTTTATTTTAATGATTATTGGTCTTTGATATGCTTTTTTCATGGTTAAAGATTTTTTATAATTCACCGTAAATATTGATTTTTTCAAAGTCAGAAATATCTCCTATAAGATCATAGGAGTAACGTATGAACATCGTACCTGCCTTGTACTCGGTCATAGGCTCCACATCCCAGCCCATAGCCAGCTTAACAAGGGCTTCTGGTATATTCTGCCCTGCACCATTGGCAAGATAAACCCATGCAGGAATACGCGGATTAATCTCAATCAAATAATACTTCTGGTCCTCTGTCTTGATGACTTCCAGCTCCATACCACCACGCCACCGGGTCTTCCGGATAATATCGTGTGTTAGCTCTATCAAATTAGGGTCTTTGATAGCTATGCCTGCCCATGCTTTGCCCTTGTCTGTTATATATTGCTTACGCATAGGCACACAAGCTATTGTACGGCCTTGACCATCGCCCAGGGCTACGACATTGACCTCAGTTCCCTTTATGTACTCCTGGATAATGACAGGCAAGCCCCACTTGGCCACGAGCTTGTGGTAATGGTAAACAGCCTGGTTGAAATTATTAACCTCATAGGCTTCATAAAACTTACCTTTTATCCACAAAGGATATTCAAAACCTTCGGGCAGAAAAGCCAAATCTTTCTCATTGGTAATAGCCCGGCTACGAGGCACCAGGACACCATACTTTTCGCCAAACTTATCCAGATTAGACTTGTGGCGCTCCTCAAACTGATCCAGCGTAGGAACAAAAAGCCTTATTCCCCACTGGTTCAATAGTTTCTCGTTTGTTATAAAAGTATAAAGCTCTGCATCAAAATTTGGGATTATTACGTCTAACTTTTCTTTTGAATGAATGTAATAAATCCGGTCAAGATATTTCTCGCTCCCCTCAGACGGATAAGGTAACATATAAACCTTGTCCACAAGGTCACGCATGTAAATGCCAGGCTCGAGGTTTTCATACGCCAATCCAATTACCCGGACATCAAAGTCCTGTGCCTCGCGCAATCCACGGATAACGGGTACACCAGGGCCTGGATTATCTGTGTTATTGAGCCCTGTGACAGCAATAACCAGTTTTTCTTTTTCCATAGCTCTAAGCAGTTAATAGATTATTCATTCTAAGCATCTCAATAAAATCCTGCAGATCCTTTTCGGCATCAATAGGATCCACATCAAATTCATTAACAAGATTCTGCAAAATCTCCTGAAATTCTAGTCCTTGCTTAATTTGTTGGATAATAAACAGGCCTGTTTCGTTCAGGCTAAACGACTCTCCGGTCAGGGGATTGAACACAAAACCAGTGTCGCTAATAG
>JALWNS010000211.1 GCA_027083655.1 Bacteroidales bacterium
GATTTTAAGAGGTTTGATGTTGTAGTCTTGGATAGAATAAATAGCCTGAGCTCTGGCATGGTTAATTATCTCAAGGATTTTGTCAACTCTGGTGGCGCATTGGTTGTCTTGCCACAGATTGGAGATTTTAATGATCTAAATAATTTGTTACTTGCATTGGGCTTGAACCCCTATACCCGTGTGGATACTATGGCTACCAGGCTCTGGAATATAGATTTACATAGCCAATTGTATGAAGGTGCAGTGCTGGAATATAATCAGAATGACCTGATGCCTGTGATTCATAAGTATTTGAATAGAAAAATAGATTATTCTTATGAGCGTCCATTATTAATTGCCAAGAATGGATCACCGTTGCTGACAGTAGCTTCTATAGGAGAAGGCAGGGTTTATGTATTTGCTTTCCCAATGGACAAGGCAATCACGGATTTTGTCGATAACCCTTTATTTGTAGTGACATTTGTTAATATAGCTTTGCAGACAGACGGACAGGGTAAGATGTATTACATTATAGGCCAGGATAAATGGATAGAGACCAGGCCAGTGGAAGCAGAGCTTTTTAAACTCACAGATGGCAATATTACGTTTATGCCCTTGTTTAGATATGTCGGCGGAAAGATCAGGATCGATATTAGCAAAATTAACCTCAAAGCAGGAAATTATGATATTATTGACAACAGAGATAGTCTGGTGGCAGTGGCAAGTATAAATTACTCGAGACAAGAATCTGATCTGGATTTCTTTAAGCCTGGTAGCATAAATAAAATTTTTAACCAGAGAGATATTAAAAATGTACAGGTTGTAGAAAACGTTTTAAATGATATAACGCCGGTTATTAGCAAGGATATACAGGCCCAAAGCCTCTGGAAAATATTTGTTGTTTTAGCTATTTTATTTTTAATTTTAGAGGTTTTGTTTAATCGTTTAATAAATTAAAAATCAAATATTTATGTTGGATGTTGTAATAGGTTTGCAATGGGGCGACGAAGGAAAAGGCAAGGTAGTGGATGTAATTACAGAGGATTATGATATAATAGCACGTTTTCAGGGGGGGCCAAATGCAGGTCATACCCTAAAGATAGGCGACACACAATATGTTTTGCATCTTATACCATCAGGTATTTTCCGTGCTAATACGTTTAATGTCATTGGTGGTGGGGTAGTTTTTGACCCTGTGGTTTTTAAGAAGGAAATGGATGATATTCTTGCTGTTGTAAATGATGCAGACAAACGAATTTATATTTCACGGCGTGCACATCTGATATTACCTACACATCGTTTGCTAGACGCTGCACAGGAGCAGGCCAAAGGTAAATCAAAGATAGGTAGCACATTGCGAGGTATTGGTCCTACTTATACAGATAAGATTTCGCGTAATGGAATGAGGATAGGTGATATTCTGATGAAGGATTTTGACAGGCGGCTAAAAGATAAGATTGATCAACATAAACGTTTGTTGGATTTTTATAATTACCATGATTATGATATTGATAAGCTTATGGAACAATGGTTCGAAGCAGTAGATTATGTACGGAAGATGAACATTATTAACTCAGAATACTTCCTGAATAAGGCATTAGACCGCGGCGCACGTGTATTAGCAGAGGGCGCCCAGGGTACTTTGCTGGATATTGATTTTGGTACTTACCCTTATGTAACTTCCTCTAGTACAATAGCATCTGGTGCATGCATTGGCCTGGGTGTGCCATCCAATCGTGTCAATAGTATTATTGGTATTTTCAAAGCCTACACCACACGAGTAGGTAATGGCCCGTTTCCTACAGAGCTTAATGACCAGACAGGCGAAATGCTCCGCAAGCAGGGTAATGAATATGGTGCTACAACAGGCCGTCCACGCCGTACAGGCTGGCTCGATCTGGTTGCCTTGCGTTATGCAGTGATGATTAATGGCGTGACAGAGCTTATTATGACAAAGGCAGATGTACTGGATGGTTTTGATACTCTCAGGGTAGCTGTGCGTTATAAGATAGACGGACAGGAGACAGAGGAGTTCCCGTTCTCTGTGGATGATGTGAGGCCTATTTACGAGAATATACCTGGTTGGAAAGCAAATCTATCACAGATAGGGAGCTATGATGATTTGCCTGTGGAGTTTAAGAATTATCTCAAGTTCATAGAAGATTTTATTGGCAAAAAAATAACAGGTATATCTGTTGGTGCACGAAGAAAGGAATTTATTTATTGCAAGTGAGGAATTAGTAAATCACAGGCTAAAAGCTTTTGGAGGAATATAACTGAAGACGGATGCCCGGAGGGCATCCGTCTTCAGTTAGTGTTGTGCCGAATAAATCACTGTGATTGCTAAAGAAATCTTATTCCCTGCCAGATGCAAGGATTGCCAGCAGTCGGAGTATCTCAATGTATAGCCATATCAGTGTGACGAGCAGACCAAAAGCTGCATACCATTCAAGCTGTTTTGGTGCACCCTGTGCTGCTCCTTGTTCTATGAGGTTGAAATCAAGCACAAAATTAAGAGCTGCAATAGCTACGATAAAGAGCTGTATTCCTATTCCCAGACCTCCAAGCGATTCGGTGCCGATATTGATATTAAAGAATCCGAGAATAATTGTTATCAGGTAATAAACGGCAATACCGCCTGTAGCAATTACCAGCCATTTAACAAAACCAGGTGTTGCCCGCAGTATGCCTAGGCGATAGAGCAATAGTACTGTAAACATGACACCGAAAGTCAAGAGCACTGCTTTGAAAACTATCCCTGCATATAGAGCATTAAATATTGCAGATATTGTTCCCAGGAACAAGCCTTCGAATGCAGCATACAGGGGACCTGTAATATGTGCCCATTCCATCTTAAAGGCTGTGATAAGACCAAAGATCAAGCCTCCTATTACACCAACCCAGACCAGGGCGGTTCCTCTTCCAACCATTGCCAGCTTCCACGAGAAGATAGATGTAAAAACAGTGATTAAGAACAGCAATATAGCTTTGTTGACAGTACTTCCTATTGTCATGACTTCCTGGGTAGCGCCTGTTACAGTTGCATCTTTGAATAAAGCGCTATTCAATACAGGATTTGATGAACGGTTTAGTCTCATAGCTTATTAGTTTTTGTGTTTTAATGCTTGTATGAAAAATGCTGTTGTCAGGACCGGGCTACCGAAATATCCCTTGCCAGAACCTAGTCTAAACATTGCGTCCATGGGTAAAGACCCATTGTTTTTTTGTAAAGATAATAATTTTTCCATTTCCCAGTCAATATCTATGCCCAGTCTATTACCTACTATCATACGTTGTGCCAGGTCCAGGGGATGACACGTTGACTTAAGTCTTTGTTTTAATGCAAAAGTTAATTTGTTGTTAATTAATCTGTTAAGCTCTAAATCGAGTTCTGCCAATCTGGCAAGAAAATATAAGAATGTGTCAGGCGAGTGGTAATACCGCGTGCCATGGAGATAATTATTACTTATAAGGTGGTTGATAATAAACCCTTTATTAGCCGGGAATTCATCTCCTTTACCCAGTAGTGTAGCAAGGATTTGTGCATTTATGGATACAATAGGATCCAATCGTTGTTCCCTCTGTCCGCAGATCCATACACCTGCTATTCCATCGATAGAGTATTTTTTTATTTGGTCAATCAAGTACAAAGCTTGATCTTCTATTTCATATCCATGGAGTATCAGAAGGCTAAAGATAAGTGAGTTTGTGTCTGTGTCGGGAGGATATACGGGTCCGGGATAGAATGTAAACAGCCGTTTCTGTGCTATCTGATAAAAATTGTCTAGCACACGTTCGACTATTGGTCCTTCTTCGAGTGCCATTGCTACTAGAGCTGTTGTAAAATATTCTTTAACTTTTTGGGTGGGACCCTGCATTTCCCTGCTGTCTGCTACGAATGAGGGAAATAGAAAATCCTGTTCCAAGTTGTTTTCTATGAAAGAGAGTGCTCTTATTAATCTTTCGTGCATAGCATTGGTATGTTTGGCGAAAAATGTAAAAATTTTAGGACAGGTGCAAAATAATTAGGAACACCCAATAAATAACTAACGATTAGCTTTTGGTATGATGCATTATTTAAAACTTTTAACCGAATTCTTTTAATATAATTTTGCATACCAGCAAGCATGCGGTAAGTTCCCTGCTGGTAATGTGTTGTATAACAAGTATATAATGCAAACAAAAAGTTTATTGGCAAGCATAGCTAATAGGCTTATTTGTCTGTAGCACTGGCTTATTCTATCCCAATTTACCGGTAATGCCATACTTATTTAGAGAAAATTAAATGGTGTTTGATATAAAATGACTTCAGGGGAGCTATGACGCTCCCCTGAAGCCAGTGGATTATTGTTAAATTATTTAGTTTGCAGTCATATCAATGCCCGTTATGCTCTTGCATTTCGTGCATTTCTCCTTTGTCGTTGTCTTCGTGCATTTCGTCTTTTTCATGTTCGTTTTCGTTGATTGATAGTTTGTAAATTTCTACCTTATTGTCAAAGAAAGTTGGGATAAAGACAAGATGCTCATCGGGCAAGTATTCTATATCTGCTGCGTTTTTGTTAGAGTCTGGAAATTCCAGGATTTGCTCCATTTCGTTTTCTTCAGCTTCCAGGATGTATATCTTTCCGTACCAGTCTGTTGTGAGGAATTCCATTTCTTTAGGACAGATGAGTTTGAGGCCGTCAATCATTTTGGAATTAACCTTCATAACGGTCTCTACA
>JALWNS010000212.1:0-1010 GCA_027083655.1 Bacteroidales bacterium
TAATATGTCTTAAGAGTGTCCCCTTCGAGTTTAATTACTCCACTGTCTAATGCCTGGTTGAGGAAACGTGCATATTGTCTGTTTGTAACTTCGGTAGCCATTATTTCGAAGTCATGATCAAGAGTATCTAAGTGTTTGCCACTGTAATACGGGCCAACCCTGACAGAGTCAAGCTGTCCATGTTCATTCACAATCCGCCAGAATGTAACAGTGTAATATGTGCCTGCAGGAACGTAAACCCATTGATTTTCATCGACACCGGTTTCTATATTTTTTAGTGTGTTTTCCCTGTAGGCTTCTGGCTTACAGCCAATGATGATTGTTATTAGAATAAAGAAGATTATTTTGAGGCCTTTCATTTTTGCGTGTGTTTAAGGTTTTTAGCTTGTTTTAGATGTAGGATTAACAGATAATTCTGGATTTTCGAGCTCTTTTTTCCAGAAACCTTTTTTACGGAACAGGTCAATCAGTCGCCATACCATCACTATGGCCCAGAAGAGTAATATTGTACCCAAACCAATCTCAACCATTAACATCTGGGTGTTAACAGCAGACTCCTGTAAAATCTCAGGCATAAATAAACGCTTAAGGGAGTATAGAGTAGCACCTATAAAGGCCAGGTCTGAGAATATAATTATCACCCATCCATAAAGCTTGCGTTTCCATCCTTTGAGCTCTAGTATTTCGCCGTAATAAAGCAGGATGATTGTAGCTATTAAAGCTGCCAGTACGTGCCAGTGCCCTGTAAGGGTAATTCTCTCCTCCCTGAGCATCCACACACGCATTACTTCTTCGAGCTTAATTGCCATGAAAATACCAACGAATGTGACTACGAAATTCATGAAAACCATCTGCCATGTGGCACCAAAACGCAGAGGATCGGCAAAAAGTGCTTTGATAGATACCCAGAAGCCGCCTTTTTCGACACCCCATTTTTCTTTATGCTCTTTGATGAGATCAAGGGCTCGCATGTGAAACTTTTTTGGTGTCTCTTCAAGTGAGGATTCGAT
>JALWNS010000212.1:1020-4695 GCA_027083655.1 Bacteroidales bacterium
AAGCCGCCTGGGTCGACACCCGAGGAGTCTGTAGGCTCTTTGAGGACCTTTGCCCATGTAAAAATAACAAGGAACAGGGCACCTAAAAGTATCAAGCCAGATCCAACATAAATGATTTTGTGGGCTAAATCTTCTGCAGGTATAATCGACCATACCCCCAATGTTATGATAATAGTACCCCAGATAAAGAACTCCATAGACACTTTGTGCCAGAATCCTTTAAAGTCTACCCAGCGCGATACAATCAGGGTAATTGCTACTGCTATAAGGGTAAGCATAATATGTAGATGGCCTATAACAGCTCTCTGGAATACTTCCTTGTGAGGCTCACGTATTATGTCTTCTGCAAGGAATGTATTAAATCCATTACCGAACATAGCTCCTGCTATAGCACCGTAAATGGACGATCCCAGTGTAGCTATTGTCATCACAAAGAAAGCTACGCGTTCTAAATCCACACCTTTTTTTGTATGAGCATAAGCCTCGTCTTTTACATAAAATTCTGGGTTCCAAGGCCAAAGTGCAACTGCAAGCATCACACCTGCAAAGAATATCAAAGATTGTCCGGCAATGAAAATGCCGTGTAGAATGTAGTTGTGGCCAAAGTATGCAAAACCCAAACCACCAAACATGGCACTAATATAACCTATAGTAATACTTGTTGTAATTGTTTTGCGATGGTGGGTCTTGACAGGAACGATCGATAGGATCATGTATACTTCAATAGCTATAACAGCCATAGCAATAGAGTGGTAAAGCATGATTACCCGTCCGGCCCTCTCTATAGGATTGAGATCCATGCCCAGGAGTTTAACTGTTAAGTCCTTGACACCCCATTCAACCATGGGTCCGGAGAGAGTGCCCCATATACCTGTAACTATTGAAACTAATGCTATGGCTACCAGGATAAGACCTCTTGTTGTACCGAATAAATATTTGATGATTTTCATTGTTATATTTTTTTGATTGAATTAATACTTTCGAGTAAAAAAATCGGGCAAAGAGCCGACAGGGAACTGAGCCTGCCGGCTTTTGCCAATAGCCTGGTTAATTCTGAGCTGTTAATTTCATAACTCTAACAAAACCAAATGTATAAGCCAGAGTCATAATAAGAAGTAAAGGTGTGAGAATAGCGAAAACAACTTTAGCAGAGAAGAACAGGAATTGACTACCCATGCTCAAAAATGCCAATGCTATACCACCCAGACCAATGAGTGCACCTCCGACAGTAACCCACAATAATGCTCCAGGAGCTTGTTTCTTGCCTACTACGAAAATAGGGACAAAGAAAATGGTCAGACCTGCAAAAGCATGGAAAATAGGATACCAAATTTTCCCATGTATCACTTCGTATGTATTAAGGCCAATGAGTATGATGCCTATTAGCAGAATAATTAACCACCAATTGGCAACTTTGGGGTAATACTGCCTCATCAGGCCAATTGCCAGTGAGAATGGGATGATAGTAGCAACGACTTTAACCCATTTTACGTTCAGGATATCAAATTTGCCGCCAAACACTAGTAGCAGGCCTGCAACGAGAAGAATCAGGAATGAGAGGCTATACCATAAATAGCCATCGGGTTTGTACTCGAAGAAACGGTAGATTAAATAGATTGCTGCAAGAGCAGTAAGTACAAGACAAATGTAATCATAGAGTGCAAGTGCCATGACGCTTTGATTTAGGGTTTTTTATGTTAAATCAAAACTATTACATAAAGGTAATAAAAAATATGACATTAGTCATTTTTAGTTTTTTCTAAAAATTCCTGAAAGAATTATGTGTGTGTTTGTGTAAATTTAATATTGTCAGTAAGTTATGTGTTGACAAGTAAAGAGGTAGGTGAATGTTATGGCTGTAAAATAATTAATAGGGTGATTTTTTATATTTTACTGATTGATTTGTAGTTATGAACAGTATCAATAAGACGCCGCATTGCGGCGTCTTATTGATTGTTTTTAATGGTAATAAGGCAATTTTTACATGTTTCTGACAAGGCGGAACATTCTATCCCAGCGAATTTTTTTGTATGCTGGGCTGTATTTATCAATAGATAGCCAGATTATAATCGGAGTACCTACGATGTGGTCCTCTGGAACAAAGCCCCAGAAACGCGAATCTGCGGAATTATGTCGGTTATCACCCATCATGAAGTAATAATCCATTTTAAATGTATAGGTGTCTGTTTGTTTACCATTGATGTAGATTTTTCCATCTTTGACCTGTAGATCGTTGTTTTCATATACATCAATAATACGGCTATAAATAGGCAGGTTTTCGAGTGTTAATTTTATTGTTGTACCTTTTTTTGGTATCCACAGAGGTCCAAAATTATCCACATTCCAAGCATAAGGGGAGTTTTTGGTCAAAGTGAGGATATCCTGCATATAATTTGTAATCGTATCGCTAAATAGGTATGTAAGTGCCTTGAATAGCTCTTGTTCTGACAAGTGTTTGCCTTTTATTTCGTTCAGCCGCTGGACTTTTTCCTGTGCAAAGCCCTGAGCCAGGAGATAGTTTATGAGAGTATCATGTATGGTAAACATATTTTCTACATGAGGGAAGAGATAGTCATCAACCCACCACCCAGGTTTGATATATGGTTTAATAAGTATTATGTCGCGTACGTTTTTCAGTCTTTCATATTGCTCCTGGTCTAATGGAAGTACTAAAATCTTGTTAAGAGGATAGTTTTTTAACTCGGGCATGAAATAAAAAGCATCACCAGGAACGTCGTGCATGCTATTGATATATTCCTCTGATACACCTATTGATTTGAGGAAAACTGGGTTAAGTTCATTTTCTCCGACTACGATGATATATTTGCACATCATGTGTTTAATAGGTGCTTCTTGCTTACCATTGATAAAAACTTTGCCGTTAATTATCTGAAGAGTATCACCAGGTAATGCAATACAGCGCTTAACGTAATTTTCTCTTTTGTCCACAGGACGGTATATTTTACGTCCCAGGGTGCCGCGCTGTATCTGACCAGTGAATGGATTGACAATCTCATCTCGATCTACAGCATTCCAACCGTACATCCGTACAAAGTCATAATAGTCAAGGCTAGGATAATTGGCTAGAGTAGTGTCACCATCCGGGAAATTAAATACCACTATGTCATGGTGCTTGACGTGTGTCAGTCCTTTAAGTCTACGGTATTTCCATTGCACACTACTGATGTACGAAGGCATGCTCTTGGTCAGTGGCATACGGTTGTGCACGAGGGGCACGGATAAAGGTGTCATTGGCAACCGTGGTCCATAATGATATTTGCTAACAAACAAATAATCACCGACCAGCAATGTGCGTTCCATGGAAGAAGTAGGGATAGTATATGCTTCTATCAGGAACATTCTGATGATTGATGCCACGACTACTGCGTATATTATAGCATCTACCCATTCTCCTGCTTTAGTAGGCTTTTTACCACGTTTTCGCCAGAAAATCCAGTTGACTTTCTTGGTAAAATAATAATCGAACAGTACTAATTCGAATAACAACAGCCACCAATTACCTATCCATAGTGTTAACAAAAACCATGATATTGCGTATAAAGAAAACCAGAAAAGTGAAGATTTTTTTATCTCTTTGCCAAATATTTTTATAGTCTTTTTTCCCATCATTTAATAGTTTAAAATTTCTGTAAAAAGAAATAGAGGACAGCACTT
>JALWNS010000213.1 GCA_027083655.1 Bacteroidales bacterium
AAAATCAAAGGGCTCTGAAAGGATTTGTTTGTAGAACCCCTTAGCCTGGTTATAGCGTTTTTGATAGATTTCTATAATAGCATCTAGAAAAGCGAAATTAGAATTCCTAATCAGGTCATCGACCAGATACTTGTATACACTTAGTCGTTGTATATCTCCCTGGGTAAAAAACCTTTTGCTTGGATCAAAATTCTTCAGTACTTCATTAAAAATTTCTTCGGATAACTTATCATCAAATGGTTTGGGATGATAGTGGACTTGTTTGAGTGCTAAATAGGTAAGGCTATTGACAACTTGCTCTTTTTCGTCGGCAGATTTTTTGGAATTTGTAAAAACAAGTACTAAAACTGCTAAGGCTCCACTAAAGATAAAAATGTTGATTATCGCAAAAAGTCGCTTTTTTTTAGTCATTTTTTCTTGAATTTAGAATTTGATTGGATTAATGTAAATGTCAATAGGTATTTTGTCCTCGTTGAGTTTACTTACCAATTCTTGCAAATCTGCAGAAATATATTTATTGCTCAAAATAAATTTTGCCATGTTTTGATAATCCCCATCGCCCTGGATGATCAAAATTTGTCTAAGTAGATTTTTAATAGTGGTTTTCATTGTTTCATAATTAATCATTATCTGACCAGTAGGCAGAAAACTTAATGCCTCTTTTTTGTTTAAGTAATTGATAATGATTAGATTGGCTAAGCCGTAGTCGTTTTCGCTTCCCCATCGTAACCCCCTGATGAGATTTACAACAAAAGTATAATAATATTGTTTCATTGGTCCCTGGAGCTCTCCAACACTATGTAGTTTTTCTGCTAAAAAGAGTACCATTAAATAATTTTTTATATACTGGCTCACGGTGTAATATTCTTTTAAAGCTTGACGCACAGAGCCCTGGCCACTGACAGTGTTCCTAATTCCTAATGAGTTCCCAATTTCGTACAACAAGGTTATTGTTTGAAATGCTTGTGGTGTAATGTATTTAGCCTGGCTAGGAATAATTACTTTTTCTGCTAAAGGTTTTATAATGCCTTGGTATTTAGCATCTATGACATTACGTAGTTGGATATTTTTTGTCCCTACTGTAATCTGGAATTGGGCATTGAAAGGTAATGTTGTAGCAATTATAGGAACGCCGGCTTTTGCACTACCGCCCAGAAATACAGCATCATAAACTGCTATTAAGGAGCTTGAGCCTGGCTCTTCGCTCCTGTATTTTTCGGGAACAGGTAAAGCTTTTTGTAAATACTTTAGCCAACCTGCGTATTGGTTAAGCTTTTTGCTAAGACTATCATCCTTGATTAACACAAAAGACTGGTGTTCTGCCTTGATATTGAGTAGTTTATCTGTTGTTATGTCGGTAGGTCCGAAAATGAATTCAACCTTAGAATTTAGATTTATAAATTTTTTGTACATATTGCAATATTCATCTGTTTGCAGGGCAGTGACCAATTCTGTCAGATAACTGCTAAGAGCCGTGTCCTGGCTAATATCTACTGCCTTTTGTATGTAAAATATTGCCGAATCCAAGTAATTCTTAAAAAACAAGTGATATGGAACGCACATTAACTGGTCATTATTCCCTCGCCTTATCAGGGTATAGTGGTTGAATTTGCATGTATTGCTGAAATTGTAAAACTCAGATAAAAGCATATCCTTGGGGTAAAAATTAGCACCTTTAGGTTTTGTTGGTATTCCTTCGATAAATGGCAAATTATTGTGAAATATATCCCATGGTCCAAAATTAATCTTAAAGCGTAATTTTGTCTTTTCGTCTTTAAGGGTGCCTAATAAGTTTGCATAATCTCCTGCGTTTTCAATAAGATATATAGAGTCGGCATAAACAGCAGCTTTTACAAGGTTTATAACGACGTCTTTTTGCCATTGTTCTAGTTCGTTATATGTTGTCTGAAGGTCAATCTCAGATAGAGAGTAATCCCCAAAATCTATAATGTTATGGAAGTTTTGCTGTGGTTTGTGGCAAGAGAGGAGAGCAAGCACAAGTAGCAAAACGATAACAGGATATTTTTTTTCATTGTAGTGGGGTTTAGCTAACTTTGCTTTTAACAAAAATAATTTATTTTAAACAAATTTACTCTAAAATTTGCCAAATGCGTATAGTATTTTTTGGATCTGCAGACTTTGCTGTAGAAAGTCTTAAGCGTATACTTGATTCAGGGTTTAATGTGGAGGCCGTAGTTACTTCTCCAGATAAGCCAGCAGGCAGAGGCCTTAAACTGCGTCCTACACCTGTGAAAAAATTTGCACTCGAACGAGGATTGCCGGTTTTACAACCACAGAAACTTAAAGATCCCGAGTTTTTGAATATGCTTCGTGATATTAATCCAGACCTGCAGGTTGTTGTTGCTTTTCGTTTTTTGCCCCGCGAGGTATGGGAGATACCTCCCTTAGGTACCATAAATTTGCATGCTTCTTATCTCCCTGATTACCGTGGGGCAGCTCCAATTAATTGGGCAATAATCAATGGAGAGAAATACACAGGAGTTTCTACATTTTTTATAAATGACCGTATCGATACAGGTAATATCATACTGCGCAAGCGTGTGCCGATAAAAGATAATGATACTGCCGGCAGTCTGCATGACCGCTTGATGAAGGAAGGAGCAAACCTATTAGTTGACACTATCAGTCTTATTGATAAGGGCGGTGCAAAGGTAATAAAGCAGAGAGATTTGGAAGCTGAGTTCGAAACTTTACACACTGCACCTAAAATTTTTCAGGATAATAGCCGGATAGACTGGAAACAGCCTGTGCACCAGATCTATAATTTTATACGCGGTATGAGCCCGTATCCTGGAGCTTGGTCTGTTTTAGTTGACAGGGATACAGGAAAAAGAATAGACAATGTCAAGATCTATTGGGCCGATCCAGAAAAAAAGCTTCACGACTATCCCCCTGGTAAAGTGGTAACAGATTATAAATCATATTTCAAAGTTGCTGCACCAGATGGTTTTGTTGATATTAAGCAGATACAGTTGCCTGGAAAAAAAAGATTGGATATAGCCGAATTTTTGCGAGGCTTTAAGCTGAGGTCACCTTTTTTTGAATAAAATTTTATACATTTGTATTTACCACGCTAAAAATTAGCATGATGAAGAAGCTGGATATTATACTTAAAGTTTTTGAGTATCAGAGTATCAATGAATTAGATGAGCAGGACCAGGTTTTAGTTCATCAGGCTATAGAGGCAGCCAGCGATGCCTATGCGCCATACTCAAATTTTCATGTAGGGGCAGCGGTTTTGTTAGACAATGGTGTAATTATTAAAGGGAATAACCAGGAAAATGCTGCCTATCCATCTGGCTTGTGCGCCGAGCGCGTAGCCTTGTTTGCAGCCAATGCACAATATCCTGATGTGCCTGTAGTTGCCATGGCTATTGTAGCTATGAAAGATGGACAATTAACAGATACTGCTGTTACGCCATGTGGTGCTTGCCGCCAGGTTATGATTGAGACAGAGGTAAGGTTTGAGCATCCTATTAAAGTTATTCTTTATGGTAAAGAGAATATTCTTGTTGTCGATAGTGTTCGCGAGTTATTACCATTAAGTTTTACTTCTACAAAACTAAAACCATGAGCACATGAGGCGATTGTTTAGCATTTTGTCTTTTTTATTACTAAGTACTGCTCTTTTGGCACAATTTGATTTTGTCGAAAGACCATCGGAAAATGTAGTACGTAATGAATGGAACTTTACATTTGTCCCGCATTATGTACTGTTTAATGGATTACGTTTTGATATTGAGCGCGTAAATGGCACCAAAGCTTGGGGCATTTCGCCACAGTTTTATTATTTGAAGCGTGATTACCATCCAATATCATATTCTGATGCCTCGGTTAATAGCTTATTAGGAGGTGGACTGGGCTTTTTCCGTAAGTTTGTTAAGTCTTCCACTAAGGATTATTTGGGATATTGGGCTATAGGCTTGGGTGTTAATTATTTTAGTATTGGTTATGAACAGTATACATGGGTAGCAAAGAGTTTTTATGACCAGGTTGTCTATGACTATGAATTGGTCCAGCACCATGGTACAATATTGCGTATTGATTTGAGCGCAACCTTGGGTATGGAGCGTAAGTTGTGGAATTTCTTAATTTTTGAGCCTTATGCAGGAGTAGGCTACCGTTATTCGGTACCATTTCTGCCAGATGGGACTAATCCTTTTGACAACATATTTAGCTTCGGCTATAGTGGCCCTTTGTTTATTATTGGAATTAAGTTAGGTTCGGGAAAGTCTTTATCTCAGACCCAGTTTTAATTTTGTTTTCAACCTCTTCGAAGGAATAAAGTTTGTATTTTTCGGGAACATACTTATGTTTCCATCTGCGGTGTGACCATACCCACAGGTCTGGTTTTTCCCTAATGGACTGTTCTACACGTTTCATGTACCTCCATGTTATATAACCTTTGGGCTGATCTTTGGGGTTGTCAATAAGAGTCTCTATGCGTGCCGAGTAATACCCGCGTTTAGTTTTTTTCAAGTCAAAATATAGCACAGGAAAGTTGTATCGCTTAGCATAAAGCTCTAGACCATGTAATGTGGCTGTTGGTATGTCGAAGAATTTAACCCACAGGGATTTATCTGGATTAGGAGGATTTTGGTCTGAAAGCATAACCACACAGAATGGCTTATCTCCATGTGTAAAGCTACGGGCAGTAATATCGATTGAAAT
>JALWNS010000214.1 GCA_027083655.1 Bacteroidales bacterium
TAAGGCTCTATTGCAGAGAAAATCAAGAGCACAATCACTATAATCAATAGCACCCCGTATATGATGCTATATTTCGCAACAGTTTTAAAATTATTGTAATTCATAACTTTATTTTTTTACAAATTTAGCAACTATTTGTGCAATTTGCACTGCATTGGTAGCGGCTCCCTTGCGGATATTATCTGCTACTATCCACATATTCAAAGCCCGGGGCACGAACAGGTCACGGCGCAAGCGACCGACAAAGACTTCATCCCTATCATAAGCCCACAGAGGCATAGGGTATTCATTCTCTAGAGGATTATCCATAACAATAACCCCAGGTGTATTAGCCAGAATTTCCCTGACATCATTAAGCTCAAAATCTTCCCTAAACTCCACATTCACGCTCTCAGAATGCCCTCCTATCACAGGAACACGGACAGCAGTAGGACTAACTTGTATATCATAGTCGTTTAAAATCTTGTGTGTTTCATTGACAAGCTTCATCTCCTCCTTGGTATAATCATTTTCCAGAAAAATATCGCAATGTGGCAAAACATTCATATCAATCCTGTGTGGAAATTTTTTCAGGTCAAAAAATCCACTTCTCTCGTGAATCATCTGTTCCACTGCCATATAACCTGCACCTGTGACAGACTGGTAAGTTGATACCACTATGCGCTTTATTCCATAACGCTTGTGCAATGGCGCCAACACCATCACCATTTGGATTGTAGAACAATTAGGATTGGCTATCAAAAAATCTTCTTCTGTCAAAGTCTCACCATTAATTTCAGGTACTATAAGCTTTACATCTGGATCCATACGCCATGCAGAGGAATTATCTATCACATAAACACCTTTCTTTGCCAGAAGTGGGGCATATTGTTTCGAAACACTACTACCTGCCGAAAACAAAGCAATATCAATATCCTTATCCAAAGCCTGTTCCATGCTAATGACTTCCCACTGCTTACCCATAAAATCAATCTTCCTACCCACAGACCGGTCAGATGCAACTGGAGTGAGCTCTGTCACAGGAAACTGCCGTTCCTCTAGTACTTGTAGCATCTTACGACCCACCAAGCCTGTGACTCCGACTACTGCTACTTTCATATACCTGCTATTTTGTGTATTTTTATGCAAAGTTAACCATTGTCAAACACTATCAAAATGATAAAAAAAATTACGACCGTCTTCTTAGCCCTTACTTTATGGTTCTCTGCCATGACGCAGGTAATTTATGATTTCGAAGATTTTAGCCTGGCTAATTGGACACAAAGCACAGCAGGACATTTTGAAGTATCTTCTTCATCACCAATAAATGGCGTAGCGTCCCTGCACCATAGCTATGATAATCCAAATGATGGACATGACCAGATCTCCTTGCAAACTAATCTTAACCTTGCTAACGGTACAACTGTATGGCGCTTTAAAATACGCCACGGTTATAATCCCTCTTCCAATAATAACTGGGCAGTGGTTTTAGCATCTGATAAAGATGCCACTGGAATGGATGCTGCAGGTAGCTTCAACGGATATGCCATAGGCGTGGATATGATGAATTACTCTGACGACTTGCTAACGCTTTACAGAATTGATGCAGGAAGTCCAACGCCTATTTTACAAACTCCTATTAATTGGGAAACACAGGTAGGCACAAGCCAAGCAGCATCTATAGTTATTACATGCAACTCGGCTGGACAATGGCAAATCTATTTCACTCTTGCCAATAACTTCGATTCGCTGTTATACCTTGGTTCGACTACTGACCAAACATACACAGATGCAAGTTATTTCGGTATTTATTACGAATATACATCTGCCCAAGACCAGAAATTATGGTTTGATGACTTACAAATATACGCCATGCGGGGACAACAAAACGCAACATTCTCACTTATGCAGACTAACGACACAATTTCCTCATTATCAACCAGCTCTCCCGGACTATCTATAGCTCAACTTAAAATAATCGTCCCTGCTACTGATACAGCGCCAGTGGTTGTAAAACAAATCATCTTTACACCCGGACCAAATAACCAGATACAAGACTGGTCAAAATTCTTCTCTGGTATTTTGTTTAACGATAATCAAACAACTTATCATGGCATTATCAATCAAAATACATTAGTTTTCAACACAAACATAACAATCTCTCCAGGAGATTCTCTTCAAGGAACAATTTATGCCTGGGTTAATACTAATCCACAGGCTACAGACAATTATAGCTTTGACTTTTTTCTCTCTGAAAATCAACTGATTTGCGACCCTCAATATAATTCTATATCAAGCTATCAAATAAGCACAAATCCTACTGTATACAGTGTAAAAGCAACAAAACTAGTCTTCGATCAGACGCCTTTGAGTGTCAAGCCTGGAGTGCCCTTTTTCGTAAAAATACTATCTACTGATACATACGGAAATATAGACATAGATGCAACCTTTGATATAAGCCTCTCTATAGACCAGGGCACAGGTACTTTATCATCGCCTTCTGGACTAACAAAAAGCGTTACTAATGGAGTAATACAATGGGATGACCTGATTTACAATACCTTGGATAAATTACGTATTAGAGCTTACACACCTGATCTCGGTGCGTTTCTTAGTCCATATATTTACGGAAACACGTATGTTTATTTCCTCAGTGACGATTTCGAAGACGGTGACATAAGCGATTGGCTCCAATCCTCACCGGGTCATTGGACTGCTTCTGCTGATAATCCTATCAATGGACAATACTCCTTACATCATAGCTTTGACAACACAATTAGCGGCACAGAATGGATTTCGCATAAGTTATCTTCTGTCTCTCTGGAGGATACAACTGTTATTTGGAAGTTTACTGTTAGATATGATAATTCTACCGTCTCCAGCTCTAACAACTGGAATATTATACTCATGGCTGACAATGATCCTTCACAGTCAAGTGCTTTTAATGGCTACGCCATTGGTTTTGACTGGGGTACGACAGACGATTTGCTCAAATTATGGAAAATAACAGACGGCACACCTACCTCTATAGCAAGCTCCTCATTTAACTATGATGACCAGGTTGCCTCGGGACAAAATTTGCATTTACTAATCTCACGTTCAATTAGTGGAAACTGGACAGTGCAGATAGACACCTCTGAGGGCTATGCTTACCAAACAATAGCTAGCGCAACAGATACCCAGTACACCACAGCTAATTATTTTGCAGTGAGATATCAATATACTTCTAGTTATGACAGGAAACTGACACTTGATGATATTTACTTTGGATGGCCTATACCTGATACATTACCTCCTAAAATCGACACTGCAATAGCCACTTCTACCGATACTGTAATTGTTTACTTCAACGAGCCTATTAACACTTCAAGCATAACACCTGCTAACTTTACCATAGACGATACAATAGACGCTGTGGATATTAGCATAGTAAATTCCAGGACCATCAAGATAGCTCTGATGGACACCCTGTCAGAAAACACATTGCACTCACTCGTAGCAACAAACATAACAGACCTACAAGGCAATACAGCCCAATTTCTCACTCAAAGCTTCAGGTGGGTAGCTTTTCACATTACTAGCATTAGTTTTGTTGATTCACTACATATTACGCTTGTCTTTAACAGGACTGTTGACACCTCAACTGTAAGCTTACAAGACTTCTCTCTCACACCGTATAATGGCAGTCTTATCTCACTGGAAAAGGACAGGACACAAATAACTATTACTCTTTCTAGTCCATTAACTTTGTTCAACAAATACTTCATACAAAATAACGCTATAAAAGACCAATTTGGCAATCCTTTGAAAGATAACCCATACGGATTTGTGTTCTACATTCCCCAACTGGGCGATATAGTAATAAATGAACTCATGGTTGACGTTAGTCCTGCCCCACAAGCTTTGCCGGCTAATAAATACATTGAAATATTCAACCGTACTGGTGTGGACATAAACCTTAGTGGTTGGACCCTGCAGATAGACGATCACATAATGGAAATTAATGACCTGACTATACCACACAGGTCATACGCTATTATATGCCCACAAGATGCGCAGGATTATTTTTCTCAATTAGCACCTGTAGCCCCAATACTCAATGAATCATACTTGACAACAACAGGCAAGACAATAAAACTCATCTCTGATAATGAACAAATTATCGACCAAATAACATATTCAGCAGAGTGGTATAACGACCCGGACAAAGACGATGGAGGTTGGGCATTGGAACGAATAGATCCAGACAACCTGTGCAACCAGGAGATAAACTGGAGGGCTTCCACAAATCCAATAGGAGGTACACCAGGATTTATCAATTCTGTCGTTGCCCATAATCCGGACACAACGCTACCTCAAATAATTGATTATAAAATTATTTCGGCCAGGGACCTAACTCTTACTCTTAACAAATTAATCAATCCACAATCTGCGGCCAGGCAAATAAATTATATTCTCAACTCTAGCGCCACTCCTCTTACAATTTCAACAGATGCAGAGGACATATACACTTTAGCCCTTCATTTCCTGGTTAATTTTAATAATGGACAGAACATTCTGCACATTAGTGGACTTGAGGATATGTGTGGTAATGTTCTAAAAGACACAACAATTATTTTTGATTACCAAAAAATCCATCCTGTTGATGTTGAACCTATTAGCAGTTCGCAGTTAAAAGTTTATTTCTCTGAACCTGTAGAAGTATCTTCTTC
>JALWNS010000215.1:0-15523 GCA_027083655.1 Bacteroidales bacterium
ATTTGTTATTTCGAACAGGTTGCGCACATTTTCCCATCTTTCGGTCATTGATTTACGTGTCTGTGTAGGATTAAACCGGGAACGGCGTGCGGCTTTAGTCTCCAGTTTCTTGTCAAATAATCTGGCAATTCTTGTAGCTAATAGTTCGGCCTGATTATAGCCTCTGATATACTGCTTTTTGGGGTGCAGTGGTACTGGCAATACTATGTCAAAATCCTCAGGAAAACCTTTGTCCTTCATGCTATAAGCCATTAATTCACCGTAGTAGTATCCAATATCTTTATTATGCTTGTACTTGAGCTCATGTAAAATAGCTTGAGATGGCCCATTTGGCACAAAATGCATAAAAGCAAAAGCATATTGTAAGGGAATACGTCCCCAGAACAGGCGGGTAATAGTGTTGTCTTGGAAGTTATCAAATGTAATGGTTGACAGGTCTAGATCACAATCAAGGCAGAGAAAACGCTCTTGCGGCAGGAGGCGTTTGCCACAAGCAACACAATATTCAGGAAAGAACATGTCAATCATTCCTTGTATGACATCATTTAGTAAAGACACGATTTTATGACTTTGGCTTTGACAAAAGAGTTATTATAATATACAAAAAATGCTTAATCTAAGCACATTATTTTGACAAAAACAGGGGGTTATTCCCAGGTATAGACTCGTTTAACACGGTGTGATATATTAGTAAGTACTTCATAAGGAATGGTATCTAGCCACTTGGCTACCTGTGTAACAGGCAGGCCAGGGCCAAAAATAATAACTTCATCGTCTTCTTGTGCATCGGGTATATCAGTGATATCGATCATGGTCATATCCATACAGATGTTTCCTATGATTGGAGCAAGCTTCCCACGTATAAGGACTTTACCTTTACCACGGCTAAGCTTCCTGTTGAGGCCATCTGCATATCCAATAGGCAGAATGGCTATACGACTATCCCGGCTTGTATATTGTGCACGGGAATAACCTATACTTTGACCTGCCGGGACTTGTCTAATTTGTGAAATTTGTGTTTTTAACGTACTAATATGACGCAGGCGGCTATTGTCCACTGCACTAATTCCATAGAGGCCTATACCTAGCCGTACCATATCCATCTGGTAATCATTAAATCTCTCTATACCACCACTGTTTAGCACATGGGCTATAACATCCTTACCGAATTCTTGTTTAAATCTATGGGCTATCTTGTTAAATAGCTCCAACTGTTGCAGGGTAAAGGAATCAAATTCTTGTTCTGGACTAGCGGCCAGGTGTGAAAAGACGCTCCTGACACGCAAAGTGTCCTGGTAATCATGTAGTTTGGTGATGAGTTCGTTAATTTGATCAGGGTCAAAGCCCAGGCGGTTCATGCCAGTATTTACCTTGATGTGGACTGGTAAAGGGTAATGTATTTTTTCCCGGAGCTTAGTGTAGAATTCATCTAGTATGCGCATGCTAAAAATTTCGGGTTCGAGAGAATATTCTGCAAACAGGTCAATGCTATGGGAATCTGGATTCATAACAATGATCGGCACGGTAATACCTGCTTCCCTCAGTTCCATTCCTTCGTCTGCAATGGCCACCCCAAGGTAATCGACATTTTCGGCTTGTAAGAGACTAGCTATTTCGTGTGAACCGCTACCATAAGAGAAGGCTTTGACCATAACCATAATTTTTGTTGTGGGCTTAAGTAGAGAACGGAAATAGGATAGGTTATGCTTGAGGGCGTTCATATCGATCTCGAGCACTGTACGGTGGGTTTTCTGTTGTAGGCGGCGGGAGATACGCTCAAAGCGGAATGAACGTGCACCTTTGACCAGTATAATTTCTTTATTAAAGCCAAGGGCGTCAATGTTGTTTATGAGTTGGTCTGTTGAAAAGAAAAAGTGTGTTTTTTTTCTACGGAAAAAATGGGAATGTTTTGCCATATTTTGTCCAACCCCTATGAACCGGTCAATAGGAGAGTTATTGATAAGTGTAGCAAGTTTCGCATAAAGTTCCTGTGGTTTGTATCCTGTCTGTTCTATATCTGAGAGGATAAGTGTTTTGCGCAGTGCAGGAGATTGCTGTGCCAAGTAATCAAGGGCTATTTGTAATGAAGTGAAATCACAGTTATAGCTGTCGTTTATAATGATAGTGTCCCGTATGCCACGTACTTGTTGCAGACGCATTTCTACCTGTGGTAATGAGCTAAAATCAAGCATTTGTGTTTTTTCTATTCCCAAGATAGTAAGTGTTGTAAGCCAGGTAGTTATGGCGTTGTGAATGGATGCTTTGTCAATAAAAGGAATCTTTATAGAGATTGTGTTTTGTTTCTGGTAAAGAGCCGTAATAGTAGTGAAGTTATCCTTTTGAGAAATGCCTGTTATTTCTAAATCGGCTTGTAAATTTTCCTGGTCTGTCCATGTAACAAGCCGGCGGTCAGGGAAAAGTGTTTCGATTGTTTTGTAAACAAGGGCATCCTGCCTAGGATAGATTATTGTTTTGCAATTTTCGAACAGCTTAAGTTTTTCATGTAGTTTCTGTTCTATTGAGGAAAAGTTTTCCTGGTGTGCGTCACCTAGAATTGTGAATATGCCAATGTCTGGTTGAATTATTTTTTCGAGTTTATCCATTTCATAAGGCTGTGAAATGCCTGCTTCGAATATAGCGATCTGGTGATGGGGTTCAATAGACCAGACAGATAAGGGTACACCTAGTTGGGAGTTAAAGCTTTTAGGATTGGCTACAACATTGTAATAGTTGCCAAGCAAGCGGGCAGTCCAGTCTTTTACTATTGTTTTACCATTGCTACCAGTAATAGCTATGACAGGTATATTAAATTTTGACCTGTGGTATGATGCGAGTTTTTGCAGGGCATCAAGAGAGTTTTTTACCACAATAAAATTAGCATCCTTGGCAGTGGGAGGTATTTTTTCGACAATAAAGGCTTTTACCCCTCGGTCTATCATATCCTGGATAAAGTCATGACCATCACGACGGCCCCTTAGGGCAAAGAAAAGGCTCTTGAAAGACGGAATAATGCGCCGGCTATCGTACAAAAGGGTATCTATTTCAAAGTCTTTTTTGCCTATGAGCCTCCCTTTTACAATTGTAGCTATTTCCCCGAGTGTGTATATCATTTGTTGTTTTGTGTGTGTTTACTATCTGGTTGGAGTGTGATGTCACCCAGGTCAGGGATATGCACTACTTCAATTCCAATTTTTTTCATCAAGTCCAGCCCTTCTGTATTGCGGTATAATTCTTTGAACACCACCCGTTTGATTCCAGCCTGTATGATAAGTTTTGAGCATTCAGGACAAGGTGATGTGGTAACATAGAGTGTTGCTCCTTGACTACTATTATTTGATTTAGCAACTTTTGTGATAGCATTGGCTTCAGCGTGAAGGACATACCATTTGGTATATCCTTCTTCGTCTTCGCATATATTTTCGAAGCCAGAAGGAGTCCCGTTGTAGCCATCGGAAATAATCATTTTATCTTTGACAAGCAGGGCACCTACTTTACGGCGTTCGCAGTAAGAGTTTTGTGCCCAGATTTCTGCCATTGCGAGGTATCTGCGGTCTAGCAGTTCCTGTTTTGTCATTTGTGTGGGTTTGTTATCTTTGTTTCAAATATAAGAGTTTGAAAAAATTAAAATAATGAAAGGAAGCAAAAAATCACATTTTTAGTAAATTTGCAAAACAAAACAACAAACAATAATTTATGGAAGATAAGGATTTTCAGGTAAAAGATATGGTGAATGAGATTTTCAATATTATAGATGACAAGAAAGGGAATAATATTGTGATAATAAAGTTTAACCCGGAGATAACAACTTTGTGTGATTATTTTGTGATAGCAGATGCTGATTCGGATCGTCAGCTCAAGGCGATTTCGGATAGTATTCAGCGGCAGATAAAGACGAAGTTCCATACACGTCCATTACATGTTGAAGGAGAGCAGAGTGCACAATGGATAGTGCTTGACTATATGGATGTTATAGTTCATTTGTTTACACCAGAGATGAGGGATTTTTATGCTCTTGAACAGTTATGGGCAGATGCAGAGCAACTTAATAAACCTTTAAATTAAAATCATAACATAATATGGATAATAACAACTTGAGGAATAAACTACCAAACGGAAAGAAGGATAATAACAATAACAAAAAGTTTTCACCGCTATTGTGGATATATCTGGGTCTTGTGGCGGGTATAATGTTTTTGTTGTTAGGGCCAAATTTTTCTGCTGCGCCTCAACCCTTGACATGGCCAGAGCTTAAGAATATGTTACAGAATAAGGAAGTAGCCAAGATAGTGTTGGTTAACAGGGAATATGCAGAGATAACGCTTAAACCCGAGGTATATAACAAACCCAAATATTCATATCTTAAGCTTAATTACCATTTGCCAGAGCGTGGTCCTCATTTTAAGTATGTAATCACATCGCCGGATGTTTTTTACCGCCGACTGGAAGAAGCTCAAAAAGATATACCAGAGGATGAGCGTGTATATTTCCAGAATGAGACAAGGCAAAGCTATTGGAAGGATATATTGAACACGGTCTTTTTCCTGGCGATGTTATTCTTGCTCTGGGGCTTTATGTTCCGCCGTGTAGGAGGTGGTGGAGGTATTTTCTCAATGGGTAAGAGTAAGGCAAAGCTTTTTGAGGGAAGCCAGATACCTGTTACGTTCAAAGACGTAGCTGGTCTAGACGAGCCCAAGCAAGAGGTCCAGGAGATTGTTAATTTTCTTAAAAACCCGAGTAAATATACACGTTTGGGAGGTAAGATTCCCAAGGGCGTGTTGTTAATAGGCCCTCCTGGTACAGGTAAGACCCTTCTAGCGCGAGCCGTAGCAGGTGAGGCACAAGTACCGTTTTTCTCATTGTCAGGTTCGGACTTTGTGGAGATGTTTGTTGGTGTTGGTGCTTCGCGCGTCCGCGATCTTTTTGCACAGGCCAAGGCCAAGGCTCCGTGTATAGTGTTTATTGACGAGATAGATGCTATAGGACGCTCGCGTAGCACGAGGATTAGCTTTAGTTCGAATGATGAGCGTGAGAATACGTTGAATGCGTTGCTCACAGAGATGGATGGTTTTGAGCCTAATCAAGGGGTCATAGTTATGGGTGCTACAAACCGTCCAGAGATATTGGATAAAGCATTACTCAGGGCTGGCCGTTTTGACCGCCAGATCTTTCTAGAATTGCCTAATCAAACAGAAAGGGCAGAGATTTTCAAAGTACATACACGTAATCTGCGTTTGTGCCAGGATATTGATCTGGTATCCCTGGCAAAGCAAACACCAGGTTTCTCAGGCGCAGATATAGCCAATGCATGTAATGAGGCTGCATTGATAGCTGCGCGTAAGAATAAGGATTGTATAGGCATGGATGATTTTATCGATGCTATTGACAAGATAGTAGGTGGATTAGAGAAGAAAAGTAAGATTATAAGTCCAGAGGAGAAGCGTCGCGTTGCTTTCCACGAAGCAGGTCATGCTACAGTAAGCTGGATGACTAAATATGGCCAGCCATTGATAAAGGTATCTATCGTACCGAGAGGTAAGTCTTTGGGAGCAGCATGGTACCTGCCAGATGAGCGTACCTTGTTTACTGAGAGCCAATTCAGGGATGAGATTTGTTCCCTTCTGGGAGGACGTGCTGCCGAGGAGATAATTTTTGGCGAGGTATCTTCAGGGGCTATGAATGACCTTGAGCGCGCAACTAAGCGTGCTTATTCTATGGTGGCGTTTCTTGGTATGAGCAAGAAGCTGCCTAATTTGAGCTTCTATGATTCTTCGGGGCAAGCCGATTATACGTTCCAGAAACCTTATAGTGAGAAGACCGCAGAGGTTATAGATCAAGAGGTTAAACAGATTGTTAATGAACAATATGAAAGGGCTAAGAAGATACTTCTGGAGAATGAGGAAAGATTCCGTGAGTTAGCTGAGCTATTATTGCAAAAAGAAGTTATCTTTACAGATGATGTGGAGCGTATTTTGGGCAAGAGACCATTTAGCCAGGAACAGAAGGAAGTTATTGACCATATCATTAGCCATAAGAAAGGAGATGAAAAGCCAGAGGCAGATGCTACTACACCGGTTATAAAGGCGCCTGAAAAAGGATCAGACGAGCAAGAACAGAATGAATCTTCTGAAGAAAATACGCCAGGCCAATAAGCATAAGCAAGAGGTACAATGGCCAGAGACAGATAATTCGGTTTTTGATATAGATGAGACAATGTCTCTGGCCGGCCTTTTCCAGCGGGAGCTGGAAAAGGCCGGCGGTCATGCCTGCATATGCCAAGGCCAGGAACATTTGATTGAGGAGATAAGGGCACTTTTTGGGAGGCAGGAATGGCAGGCTCCATTTGCTTTTGATACGTGGGTCAAGAATATTTTGTCCAGTGCGGGGATAGGGTTCAGGTCTTCGTTGGAAGATCTAGGGCAGATGGATGTAGGAGTTGGAGTATGTGATTTTTTAGTAGCATGGACAGGTAGTATAGTTGTTTCTTCGGTTCTGCCAGGAGGCCGGCAGTTCCCTATTTTTAGCCCGGAATTGGTTATCTTAGCACGAAAGGATCAGTTGGTTTTGGATCCAGACCAGGCTTTGGTAAGGCTACATGAGAAATACGAACAGGCTCCGACGCAAATAACTTTTATCACGGGTCCGAGTAAGACAGCGGATATAGAGAAGACGCTAATTTATGGTATGCATGGCCCGCGAAATGTATATGTATTCATTATTTAACCATAAAAAAAATCACATGGATTGGGTAAAAATCAAAACGTTTGACAATCTCTACCAAGCAGAGTTCCTCAAGGATATTCTTCTGGAGCAGGGTGTAAATGCCGTTATTGTTAACAATAGGGATAGCATGCTTCTGATTGGCGATATTGAGTTGTATGTCCCTAAGGATATGGAGGATCAGGCAAATGCTATCATTGAGGAGTATTATGGTCTGACCATGATTGACTCTTTTATAATGGAGAAGCCTGTACGCAATTATCAGGATTTTATCGAAAGTAAGGGTATAGAGACGATCTTCAAAGAAAGGGAAGACCTGCGATTTGGGTTAAAGACTTTTGAGCTCTTTGTGCGGAATGAGGATATTGATAAAGTGCGCCCATATCTTGACCCAGATAATATACAAGGGTGGCGCACAGTAGCTATATGCCACAGGGAACAGCAGATCCGTTACCGTTGTATTCTGTTGGAGGAGAAAGAGATAGATACAATGGTGCTGAAGATTAAAGACATGAATTACAAGCTACAGGACATTTACTTATTTGCCAGGGATAAGGATTTTTTGTTGGCCAAGGAGGTGTTAAACAAGCTAGAAGGTTGGCAGCCAGTGGCAGAGTTTGACCAGATCCACAAATCTGAGATACGCGAGGAGCTTTTGACAAACAAAGGAATACCTGTAATAATCAAGCAAGAAGGTGGTAATTTCAAGCTTTACGTTCCAGAGAGAGAAAAGGATATGGCTCTGGAGCTTATCCTCTCGCATAAGAAATGGATGAAATTACGTACATATAACTCTTTGGTCGAAGCACAGTCAGATCAGAATAAGCTTTTGGAGAACGGAATAAACGCATCTATAGTGACGATGAAGGATAGTATGTTTTTAATAGGTGGCTATGATCTGTATGTTAGCGATGATGATGTGCAGGATGCATTGAAAATTCTCGGCACAGAGGAATAAATAGTTTGTGTTATGAACAAAAATCTGGGTACCCGAGTACTTTCCGCAATAATTTTTTTGATTGTCTTTTTGCTTGGCATGGTTAATAAGTGGTTTTTCCTTGCAGTTTTTAGCACGTTTATGTTTGTGATGCTTGAGGAGTTTATAGGATTTGCCAAGCTCAAGGGATATAAACCATTGAGTTCTGCTATTTATTTGATAGGTATAATGACATTCGTGCTTGTTTTTTTTATAGCACAGGGATACGCCGATGTAAATGTAATACTTATCTCTGTAGGCGGTTTGTTTTTGGTCTTTATTTCAGAGCTTTTCAGGCAGAGTGAGACACCGATAGAGAATGTTAGTTTTACACTTTTGTCACTTATTTATATTGCTTTGCCGTTTAGCCTGCTTAATTTCATTGTCTTCTATCCGCTGAATGGAGAATTTGATTTCCGTTTGATTTTAGTTTTTTATGTGATAATTTGGGCCACAGATATAGGGGCGTATTTTAGTGGTAGTTTATTTGGCAAGCATCCACTGTTTAAGCGTTTTTCGCCCAAGAAAACGGTTGAAGGATTTTTTGGAGGTATGATGCTGGCATTTGCTGTTTCATATGCTGTGGCTTTTGTGTTCGACTTTTTTACTTTTAAGGATGCTTTTTGGTTTGCAGCAATTATTACTGTTCTTGGGACTGTAGGAGATCTGGTTGAATCTATGTTTAAGAGGAGTGTTGGGTTAAAGGATAGCGGTAAGATTATGCCAGGTCATGGCGGATTGCTAGACCGTTTTGATAGTTCCCTTTTATCTATACCGTTTATAGTGCTTTATTTGTATATGTAGTCGAAAAAAATATTTTAGACATGAAAAAGAAGGTTGCAGTAGTATATGGAGGTTATTCATCGGAGCATGATATCTCTGTAAAAAGTGGCCAATATGTTGCTTCTGTTATTGACAGGAGGCTTTTTGATGTTTTTCTGGTTCATATTAGCCGTAAAGCATGGTTGGTAGATGATAAATATCCTGTTGACAGGGGTGATTTTAGTTTTTATTTACAGGGTGAAAAGATAAAATTTGATGTAGCCCTGGTTTTGATACATGGCACTCCGGGCGAAGATGGTATTTTGCAGTCTTATTTTCAGTTGGTAGGTGTGCCCTATGTTTCATGTAGTCCATTGGCTTCAGTACTTACTTTTAACAAATACTATTGCAACCATTACCTTTATGGCCTGGGTATCAGGATAGCAGAATCAATAATTTTGCGCAAGGGTGATGAAATAGACAAAGAGGATATAGTATCACGCTTAGGTTTGCCTGTATTTGTAAAGCCCAATGCAGGCGGATCAAGCTTTGGAACCACAAAAGTAAAGGAAAAGATACAGTTGGAATTAGCTATTCAAGCGGCTAGAGCAGAGTCTGAAGAAGTGATAATAGAGAAATTTGTTCCGGGAAAGGAGATAACAGTGGGTGTAGTCCGACGTAATGGTGTTGCTACTGCTCTGACGCCATGTGAGATACGGAGTAAGAAAGAGTTTTTTGATTATGATTCAAAGTATAATCCAGATCTTAATGAAGAAATAATACCAGCCCAAATACCCGTGGATAAATTAAAGGAAGCTATGCGGTTATCTGAACGTATTTATTCTTATCTGAATTGCCGTGGTATTGTCCGCATAGATTATATTTTGCGTGAAGATGGCCAGTTTTATTTTCTTGAATTAAACTCTATACCAGGGATGACCGAGGCCTCCATAGTTCCTAAAATGTTGCGCCATGATAAGATAGATATTACAAAGCTATATACAGATCTTATTCACGAAGCTCTTGAGGGCTAACTTGTTTTTTTACTTTGGGATTGAACCAGGGCATTTCTTCTTTTGTATATCTAACTAGGTGTATTCTATTAATCTGGACATGCATGTATAAAGTTTTTGTATATGAGAGGAGATTACCGTATAGTCTTAATGGTTTTGGCTCTTCTCTGACGTAAAGTTTTACTATATATTTATGATATTGCCCGTCCTTGAAGTAAATAGTAGCATCTGCAGTGTCAATAGTTCCATCCTCATATTCTACCATCATTTTTATACCCAGGTTTGAGGTCTGGTCATCTGAGAAAACTTTGATGTTAGCACCCAGTTCGTAAATACCTGGTTCAGGGTCTTTTATTTCAAAAGGAATTGAGTCTTCTGAGTTGTCCTGGAAAGGTATAAGATACACAGTTTTTCCCGGCCATAAGTTTTTCTTGGATAGTTTTTGTCTTTGTAGGGAGTCGAGGACAAACATTTGTTGTTTTAGGCTGTCAATAATGATGTTGTACATGTCTGTAAATTTGTCTAGATCTTCCATATAATAGTCAAGGGTGCGGCGGAAATCCATGTAGTTTAAGTTGTGCTTGCGCAAAATATAGTTGTAATATGATTCTATAGCGTGGTCTTCAAGGTTGTAGTCATCAAGATTGGCAGTGATGAGTACACCGTCTGTCCTGTGAAGGTCCAAAAGAAAAGACATGAACTCCTTTTTGCCTTTGACTTTTCCTTTATATTTAAACTCTTGATTATCTGTTTTTTTGCAACTACTACTAAAGATAATAACCCCGGCCAAAAGGCTTATGAATAAATTTTTCATTTCTATAAAATTTTCAGAAATTTGTTAATGACAAAATTACAATTAAAAACAGCAAAAATGGAAGAAAAGACTCAGTCCAGAAATACAATATTGTGGATATTGCTTTTCATCTTTGGTCTGATAATCATTTTTTTGGTTTATTCCAACCTGAAGACCAAAAAACAATACCAACAGACTATATATAACCTCGAGCGTACGGCAGAGGAAAAGGATTCTTTGCAGTTGGAGCTAGAGCAGATATATGTACAATACCAGCAGCTTAAGACAAATAATGATACTCTGAATCAGCGGCTGGAAGCCGAAAAGGAAAGAGTAGCACAATTGTTGCAGGAGCTTAGGCGGGTAAAAGCTACAGACAGACAAAAGATAGAACAATTAAAGCAGGAAGTTTCACTGTTGCGCAACATTATGCGAAGTTATATCCGTCAGATTGATTCGTTATATCAGAGAAACCAGGTTCTTATAGAAGAAAATAGAAAAATAAAGCAACAATATACAGCTGTCATAGTAGAAAAACAGGAGTTGGAAGAGGTAGCCGATAGCCTTAAGAAGACAGTGGAAATAGCTTCAACACTAGAGGCACGTCCTGTATCATTTGTTGCGTTAAACAAGAGGGATAGGGAGACCCGTCGTATTAATAAAGCACAAAAATTTCAAGTTTGTTTCACACTGTTGGCAAATAAGATAGCTGAGAAAGGGACCAAACGGGTATACTTACGTATCGCCCGTCCAGATGGAGAGATTCTCATTAATGAAAACTCTAGTACATTTATGTACCAGGGTGAAGAAATTTTTTATTCTGCCGTAAAGGATGTTGATTACCAGGGCAAGGATACCGAGGTTTGTATTTATTATCTAAATAACACAGAGCTCCCTGCGGGCACATATACTGCATACATTTTTGTTGATGGTAAGCAGATTTTAACAACAGAAATTAACCTAAAATAAAATTAGTGCACATGATTAAATTAGATTTGTCTTTACCTAACAAAGTTAAGGATCTGAGCCTCTCATCGTGGGGCAGAAAAGAAATAACCCTGGCAGAAAAGGAGATGCCAGGCCTTATGTCGTTAAGAAGAAAGTATAAAGGTCAGAAACCACTGGAAGGGGCACGGATAAGTGGATCTCTCCATATGACTATACAGACAGCTGTTTTGATAGAAACTTTGGTGGAGCTTGGAGCTCAGGTACGTTGGGCTAGTTGTAATATTTACTCTACCCAGGATCATGCTGCAGCTGCTGTAGCTGAAGCAGGAATACCTGTTTTTGCCTGGAAGGGTGAAAACCTGGAAGAATATTGGTGGGCAACAGAAATGGCTCTGACTTTTCCTGATGGAGATGGTCCAAATATGATTGTGGATGATGGAGGCGATGCCACTTTGATGATTCATCTCGGATATATGGCCGAAGAAGATCCTTCTATCCTGGACAAAGAACCTGAAAGTGATGACGAATATTATCTTTATCAACGTCTGAAGGCTTCGTTAAAAGAAGACCCGGGCAAATGGCACCGCTTTGTAGAAAAGATTAGAGGAGTCTCTGAGGAGACAACAACAGGAGTACATCGTCTTTACCGTTGGGAAAAGGAGGGAAAACTTTTATTCCCAGCTATTAATGTCAATGATTCAGTAACAAAGTCCAAGTTTGATAATCTTTATGGATGCCGTGAATCTCTTATAGATGGTATTAAACGGGCAACAGATATAATGATAGCCGGCAAAACCGCTGTTGTTTGTGGTTATGGTGAAGTAGGAAAAGGTTCTGCCCAGTCACTGAGAGCTTTTGGAGCACGTGTAGTCGTGACAGAAATTGACCCTATATGCGCTGTACAGGCAGCCATGGAAGGCTATGAGGTCACAACAGTCGAAGACTATGTGGATAAGGCAGATATTTTTGTTACTGCTACGGGTAACCGCGATATTATTACTATCGAACATATGGAAAAAATGAAAGATGGTGCTATCGTTTGTAATATAGGTCATTTTGATAATGAGATACAAGTTAGCAAATTAAAGAATTATCCAGGTATCAAAGTTGTTAATATCAAGCCACAAGTAGACCAGTATACATTCCCGGATGGGCATTCTATAATCCTCATAGCCGATGGACGTTTGGTTAACCTTGGCGCTGCCACAGGACATTCCTCGTTTGTTATGAGTATGTCGTTTACCAATCAAGTACTCGCACAGCTGGAATTATGGCAAAATGATCATGAAACGAAAGTTTACCGTATGCCTAAACGCCTGGATGAGGAAGTGGCACGTTTGCACCTGGATCATTTAGGAGTTAAACTTACAAAGCTTACACCCGAGCAAGCAAAATATATAGACGTTGATGTTGATGGCCCTTATAAGCCAGAGCACTATCGCTATTAAAATATAAGGAGGCTGTCTGAATGGAGTTTTAGCAAAGTATTTTGTTTTTAATTGTTTTAAAATAGTGAGAAATTAAATTATACTTGGACAGCCTCCTTTTTAAACCCATCCAATATGGAATACCGAAAAGTAATCCTGCCCTTTGAAAAATACCATTTACCAGAAAAACGGTTGCCATTTGCCCTACCCCCTATAGTCAAAGAATTTAATTATCAAGTAATTTCGGGTGTTTACCGTCCCTATTGGAATAAATGCTTATGTGGTAATAAAGAATTTGACCTGGTAGCCAGTGTTGACAAGAGTGGTTTTATAGCCCCTTTGGCCATGTGTAGGAAGTGCGGAATGTTGATGGTCAATCCGCGTTATTCGGAGGTTTTCTACCAGGACCTACGTATGCACAAGCATTATTTTTTAACCTTTTATGGTTATGACCAGCCCAAAGAATATGCCCTGGCCAAATTTAACCCTCTAGAGGGCTCGGATATTTTTAATTTGGTCAAGCATGGAATTAATATAGATACCCAGACAACAGTAGTAGAAATAAGCTCAGGAGCAGGTTGGAATCTTATACCCTTTATCAACAAAGGAGCTAAAGTTAAGGGTTTTGAAGACGACAAGACCTTTGTCGAAATAGGCCAGTCATTGGGAATGGATATAGAACATCTGCCAGTTAATAACCTTTCGGAAGTTGACCAAGCCTTTGATATTGTGATAATGAGTGGGGTACTGAACCGTATGTTTTCTCCGATTGATGTACTAAAGAAAGCATTGACATTAGTTAAAGACACAGGTATCATTTACATTGATGTACCCAGGCTAAACTATAAAACACTAGACTTCCGTTTAGATTGGTTTTATTACTTTTCTGTGGATGCTTTTCGTTTCTTTATAGCAGAGGCTGGGTTAAAGCCATTGGAGGTCAGGTTGTTAGATGATCGTATAGCAGGTGTTTTTCGCAAAGAAGATTTTCAGAATAGCAAGTATTTGCTAACGCGTAGCCGTATACAGACATATAAATCATTGAAAAGACTACGACGTAGGGAGGTATGGCGTTTTAGCAAAAAAATAAAAGACTTGAATGATGTGCCTATTTTCAAAATACTGGACAAGATTGATTAAGGCTTTTGTCTATGCTCTGCGCGGTTTGTTGTATGTAATACGTACGCAACACAATTTTCATATACACATTTTAGCTGCCATGGTAGTTGTGGTGGCAGGTTTGGTGTTTGATTTAAGCACAGGTGAATGGATCATTTTGGTTATAACAATCTTTATAGTACTAAGTGCAGAGGTCTTTAACACGGCAATAGAAAGACTAGTAGATTTGGTATCACCAGACTACAACAAGTTAGCTGGCCTGGTGAAAGACATTGCAGCAGGGGCAGTACTGCTTACTGCTATAATGGCAGTTATTGTAGGGGTGATAATTTTCTTGCCTAAGATTTTGGCGCTTTTTTAATATTCAATTTTATCCTCTTTTTCTTCCCATAATTTGAAAGCTTCAAGTGCTTTATCCCTCATTATTTGTAGAGTAGGTATTTTTCTTTTGTCTATTGGTTTTGCTATCTCGTCGTAAATAAATTGGTCACTAAATCCAATATGGGCTGCATCCTGGCGTGTATTAGCAAAATATATTTTATCAAGTCGTGCCCAATATATAGCCCCCAGACACATGGGGCATGGTTCGCAAGAAGTATATATCTCACAACCAGATAGGTCGAATGTTCCTAGTTTTTTAGCTGCTTGTCTGATAGCGTTAACCTCTGCATGTGCAGTTGGGTCGTTATCACGCGTGACAGAATTAGAAGCTTCTGCGATGATTTGCCCATCCTTGACAATAACGGCTCCAAAGGGCCCACCTCCTTTTAGCACACTTTGCTTAGATAGCTCGATTGCACGTAGCATAAATTTTTCTTTCTCCTTCATATACTATAGTTTTTGATGCAGAATAAAATTAATGAAAATCATCTAAACAGTGAAATTTTCTGTATAGTGTATTTAAGGGGCATGGTTAGTGTTATATTTTTTTAAGACTCACTGGTTCAAAAGGCTTAATGCTTTAAGCAGTATTGATTTATAAAAGTTTTCAACAAAAAAAGTTTTAAGTAATTGGGATAAACGGAAAAAAATTTTAGTTTTGCAAGTCCGAAAAAGTAGGTAAAATTTCAAAAAATCAAAAGACGTGGACGCATTAAGTTACAAGACACAGTCAGCAAAGAAGCAGGAAGTCCAGCGCCAGTGGTATGTCATTGATGCTACAGACCAGGTACTAGGTCGTCTGGCTTCGAAGGTAGCCAAGATTCTACGTGGTAAGCACAAGCCAATTTATACACCACATGTAGACACAGGCGACCATGTTATTATCATCAATGCCGAAAAGATTCGTCTTACTGGCAATAAGTGGACAGACAAGCAGTATGTGCGTTACAGCGGATACCCTGGCGGACAGCGTATCCAGTCAGCAAAGGAAATCCTGCAGAAGCATCCAGAACGCCTTATCGAAATGGCTATTAGAGGGATGCTCCCTAAAAACCGTTTAGGCCGTCAGATGTTTAAGAAACTGCATGTTTATGTAGGTGCAGAACATCCACATGAGGCACAAAAACCACAACCTTTAAACCTTAATGAAATAAAATAAGTTGAATTATGGAAAGAATCCACACAGTAGGTAAACGTAAGACAGCAGTTGCCCGCTTGTACATGACAGAAGGTAAAGGTAACATCATTATCAATGGCCGCAAGATGGAGGTACATTTTCCAACAATGAAGCACCAGTACACTGTTTTGCAGCCATTGAAGCTTTTGGGTGTTGAGAACAGGTTTGACATTAAGGTTAATGTACACGGTGGTGGTCTGACAGGACAGG
>JALWNS010000215.1:15533-17908 GCA_027083655.1 Bacteroidales bacterium
AAGCCGTCCGTCATGCTATCTCCAAGGCATTAATTGAAGTTTTTGGTTACGAAAGCGAGGAACGTAAAAAGCTTAAGGAAGCTGGTTTCCTTACACGTGATTCCCGTGTTGTTGAACGTAAGAAGTACGGTCAGCCTAAGGCACGTAAACAGTACCAGTTCTCTAAACGTTAATCTTTTATTTTGGGCAACTGTTATGCCAGGCCTGTGGCATAGGTCTCTTGTACCGCTGGACGCGGGCAAGACAGACAACAGGCAAAAAAACAAATGTTAAACTCTTAAAACTAAAAGAAAGATGAGAGACATCACATTTGAAGAACTCTTGGAAGCAGGGGTACATTTCGGACACTTGCGTAGTAAGTGGAACCCTGCAATGGCTCCATACATCTTCAAAGAAGTCAATGGTATCCACATCATTGACCTGGATAAAACCCGTGAGAAACTCAAGCAGGCCGCTACAGCCATTAAACAGATAGCTAAGAGTGGCAAAAAAATCCTTTTCGTTGCAACCAAGAAGCAGGCTAAGGAAATTGTAGCCCAGAAAGCACAGGAAGTAGGTATGCCATATATTGCAGAGCACTGGTCAGGTGGTATGCTTACCAACTTCCAGACAATCCGCCGTGCAGTTAAGAAGATTGACCTTATTGACAAGATGGAAAAGGATGGCACATTTGACAAGATGTCCAAAAAAGAGCGTTTGCTCCTGCTTCGTGAGAAGGCTAAGTTAGAGAAACGTCTCGGGTCTATTAAGGACATGAATCGCCTTCCTGCAGCAATTTTCGTTGTTGACGTTGTCAAGGAAAAGATCGCTGTTGCAGAAGCACGTAAGCTTCACATACCAGTGTTTGCAATGGTAGATACTAACGCCGATCCACGTATTATCGACTTCCCAATACCTGCTAATGATGACGCTTCTGAATCAATAGCACTCATCGTTGGTTACATAACCGAGGCTATAAAGGAAGGACTGGAAGAGCGTAAACTCGAGCTTGAGAAAAAGAACGCAGAAAAAGCTGCTAAAAAAGCAGAAAAAGAAGAAGCAAAAGAAGGCGAAGAAAAGAAGACAGTTCGCCGACCAGCTAGAAGAAAATAAGAACATAACACTATAAAAAAATTACAGGCTGCTACCCATGGGTAGCAGCCTGATTTACGCAAAACAATATTAATAAAATTTAAAAAAATAGGAAATATGGCTAACATTACAGCTGCAGATGTAAAAAAATTGCGCGATATCACAGGCGCAGGTATGATGGATTGCAAAAAAGCACTTCAAGAAGCCGATGGCGATTTTGATAAAGCAATAGAAATACTCAGAAAAAAGGGCCAGAAAGTGGCAAACAAACGTGCTGACCGCGAAACTAACGAAGGTATTGCTATTGGTAAGACTTCAGAGGACATGACTAAGGCATATATGGTAGCAGTTGGTTGTGAGACTGACTTTGTTGCACGTACAGAAGATTTCGAAAATGCAGTTAACCGTATACTCGAAATAGCAGTAGAGAAAGATGTTAAGGATATTGAAGAGCTCAAACAGCAGACAACAAGCGCTGGCCTTACTGTTGAGCAGGAAATTACAGAGCTTAGTGGTAAAACAGGAGAAAAGGTTGTTCTCCTTTTCTTTGGCCGCGTAGAAGGTGCTTATGCTAATGTTTATAACCACTTCAACAAGACAAACGCAGCTATTGCTTCGTTCAACAAACAGATACCTGAGCAGGTAGCTAAAGATATCTTGATGCAGATAGCTTCGATGAAGCCGATAGCTATCGATGTTGATGATGTGCCAGAAGAGGTAAGGCAAAAAGAGCTAGAGATTGGTAAAGAACAGGCTATCAACGAAGGCAAACCTGCAGAAATTGCAGAAAAGATAGCACAGGGCCGTCTGAATAAATTTCTCCAGGAATCAACTTTGATGAACCAGGCATTCATTAAGGACGGAAAGAAGAAGGTTAAGGATTACTTGAAAGAAGCAGATGCAGAGGCTAAAGTTCTTGACTTCAAACGTTATTCTGTTCATGATTAATTAAACAAAATCAAAATTTTATTGATTTTTGTTTGAGATTTACATTAACGTGAATATTATATTTGTGCAATAAATACAAAAACTCACGACAATGGCATACTACATCGAACCAGATCTTTGTACAGCATGTGGCGCTTGCATTGACGAATGCCCAGTAGACGCAATTAGTGAAGGTGATTACTACGTTATCGATCCAGATCTGTGTACAGACTGTGCAGCATGCGCCGAAGTCTGCCCAACAGAAGCAATTCATCCAGAAGAATAAATGTTATAAAAGGGCGGCCAGATGGCCGCCCTTTTTATTTCTGGGGGATATGATATTTAACATAAAAGCAAATGCTATTTGTTAACATGGT
>JALWNS010000216.1 GCA_027083655.1 Bacteroidales bacterium
ATCATTACCAGTCGATTAGCAAGGGAGTCTTGGATAGTCGAGATATACTTTATTTTTTGACAGTGGCGTTTTTGTTTTTATATCTAACAGTAGGTGTACTTAAAAAGCGTGGTTAATAGAATGCTGGGATGGTTAACAGAAATAAAAAACAGGACACTGTGGCGAAAGGCAAATTTATTTTTGACTTATGCCGTGGTTTTTAGTTTTCCCTTTCCGTTGTACATATCGTTGAAGATATTAGCCCTGTGGATATTTACGTCTGTTGTTATTTTTGATATCCGTAGTGTGAAGGAGTCTAGACACAAGTTGTATTTTATCATAGTGTCGCTCTATTACCTGGTTTTTGTGCTGGGCATGTTATACACACAGGATATTAATGGTGGCTTACACCAGTTGTCCATGAAAATTTATATTGTTTTATTCCCATTTTTGTTTGCTTCTGTAGATGTAATGTACAAGAGGTATTTTGACAGGATCCTGGCGTGGTATGTATTGGGGCAAGTGGCTTCTGTCATAGTTTTGTTGCTAATAGCTTTTTATTCATCAGTGGACATAGAAAATGGCCATATAATTTTTGATCCCAGGATAGATAAGCATTTGACCTTATTACAATCTTTTAGTGGGACAGGTAATTATTTTTTTTACAATGGGTTTGCCTGTTTTTTGCATCCCCTTTATGCTTCATACCAGATTGTATTTGCTATAGCAGTATTAGTGTTCTTGAAACGTAATCCTTACGGTTTGAAGTATGGGAAAATAACCCAGAGAATGGTGGAAGGAAAGTTTTTTTATTTTGTTTTTGCTTTTTTGGTTATGTCTGTTTTTATATATGGGTCGAGGACTAATATGATTAGTTTGAGTGTATTGTTATTTTTGTCAGTCTTGTATTCATCTATCCGGCCGTTTGTATTGCGTTTAGTACTGGCATTGGTTGTTTTGTCGATATCTGTAGGGGTAATGATGTATAATCCACGTTCACAGAAATTGGCCAAATCGGTAGAGAATTATGAGCAATTGACATGGAAGGAAAAGCTAACACGCTTCAGCCGTGTATATTTTTGGATTTCTGCATATGAGATAGGTCGTGAGCATATAGTTTTAGGTGTAGGTACTGGAGATTTGCAATGGCATTTATACCGTAAGTATGCAAAGATGAATATGGTACGGTTTCTTGAGCCTTCTTTCAATAGCCATAATGAATTTCTAGAACATTTTGGGAGGTTAGGGCTTATAGGGCTTGGATTACTTCTGGCAATGCTTATTTATGCTTTTGTAATAGGTTTATGGTGTAAGAGGCGGGTACTTTTGATATTTATCATTATCACTGTAATAAATTTTATGTTTGAAGTTCTGCTTAATCGGGTCTGGGGCACGACATTTTTTGCCTTTTTCTTTAATTTCCTTTTATTGTTAGATTTTAAAGATAAAACATTACCGAGGATCCGTATTTTAAACGGTAGATTTTCTTAAGTTCTTTTTTGTTTTCGAAGAGGATAAGTGATTTTGTGCCGCTAATTAAAGCTTTTATCCAGAATTTTATATCACTAAAGGAGCGGTCATGGACATATGCAATATAGCCTATTTTGTAGAATACGCCTAACTTGGGGTTATTGCGTCTTGCTATCAGGTTGGCAGCAAAAGTCAGGAACTTACGTTTTTGTGGTTGAATTTCTCCTCCTGGTTTAAGTACTTCGATAATAAGATCATGATAAGTGGCCTTAAAGACACCTGTAGCTATACTATCAGATCCATTAATCAGAAATTCTGCTTTTTCGAGATAACCTGAGTTTACTTTTATATTGGCTGAGTATACCAGAAATGGGTTCAGGTCTGCCAGGTGCATATTTCCTAAGTTTCCGTACATACGGAATTTATATTTAACTGTATCGGGGTCAAAGTATCCATAGATGCTAATTTTACTTTTGTTTTGTATGTATCCACTGAGATGCAATCTGATTTGTCCGGGAGGCTTAAGATTTGTCATTACATTGGATAGGACTAAATATGTATTGTTTAGCTCTATGTGGCCTGGTTTTGAATTGTCTGGTGCTTTTTCTTCGTAAACTATATCCCCATTTTGCAGTATAACATCGTGGATGTCGAGAGGAATCCGGGACTTGAGTATAAGGTCGACAAAGTGTGGTTTTATATTGGAATAATCATGTTTGATGCTACGGTCAATATATGCATAAAGGTAATAATCTTTGAGTTTGATAATAGAGGCTGAGACAGCTTCCTGGTTGAGAAGTTTGATCCAGTCAATATTTTTTATTTCTAATGTGCGAGCAGAGAAGTCTGTATATGTTTTACGCCATTGGATAAGCTGGGAAAATTTTTGCACAGAAACAGTTGGGCGGTAGTAGAAATTATCCAAGGTAATATTATCGTTGCTTAAGTCTGCCTTGAGTTTATCAAAACCCATTGTATAAAGCAGTGATACTTGTTTTTTAAAGTTCCTGACTTCCAGTGAAATATTCTGGCAATAGAAAAGTCCCGGAGTATCTATTTTGCTAGTGGAGTCAATGTGGAATTTTTTTACCTGGACAAAGATGTTTTGTAGATTGGTAGATGGGCTATTTATCTGTATGTTGTTTATGGTAGAAGTGTCAATTGTTATGCTTGAGAGGGTATTTTCTATAAAAGGGTATAGTTCAAATTCTGTAATAGGTTTGGCTGTCCGTTTTGCATTTGTAAGGGAAAAAATTGTTGGCTTGTTAATGAATAGATATTTAATGTTGAGTTGTTTGCTTTTCAGGAAATTAAGTAAGTCTAATTCGCTAATAAATAGTGAGTCCCAAGATAATTTGATCGTGTCTGACATGTTTACAGAAACATTCTTAGACCAAATTTTCCCTTTAGTGTCCAGGTAGAGGCTTTGTCCAATGATTTCTGGACCTGAGGGGAGCTTTAGTTTAGTGTCTTTGAATACAGCCCTGGCAAAGACATTGTCCAGAAGCTGTGTAAACGTTGAGAGGCTATCAAATGTAATTTCATTTGAGTAAAAGTCAACAATAGTGTAGGCGTCTAACTGGTCATTGTTTATTCTGAAGGTATTTTTCGGGGCAATTATCCGGTGGATAATAACTTTGTTTATAGGGTTTTGTGTGGTTTTACTTTTCTGGGTTGTTTTTTCCCTGGAATTAGTTTTGAGCAGGAGGTGGACGAAAGACTTGTTTATAAGTATACTTTGCACGTCAAGAATGTTAGAATCAAGGAGCTTGTGTATACTTATCTGTCCGAGGATAATATTTGGGATATAAGAATTGATGTAAGCAGGTGTTTGTTTAGCTTCTAACCGTGTAGTATCGGCATTGATATACACATCTGATATAATTATTGTTGAATCGTTTGTATTGATATCCAGGTGGTTGAACTCCAAGGTGTGTACACTATCAGGTAAGTTAAGACGGTATTTATTTATGTCCACACGAATGTTGTCCGAGCATAGAAGACGGTCTTTGCATGTTGTATTGAATTGCTTGTCTAGGTAAAAGTTTGTCAAGTTTATTGTAATCAAATTATTGAATATTGTAGTTTGTTTGTCGGAGAATTTTTGTTTCAGGGTCAGAGCTGCATTATTTAGTGCAACGTTATTAACTTGGATAAGATTAAGATTAGTCATAAGGGTGGTAGCCAGTTCGTTGAGATTAATGAATTTTTTTTCAGATAGTTGTTTGACGTGTAGCAATTTTGAATATGCAGTAAAAAAGCTAGAGTCAGGACTAGAGCCCCTGGCAATATCATTAATAGCTTTCGCTGTGATTAAATATATTTGGTTAATGTTTTTGGCGGTTGTGTCTTCGATATTGATATGCGAATTAGGAATGTGTATGTTAAAAATCATGTCGAGAGCAAAATTTTCTATAGAGTCAATTAGGTCTGAACGGTGTTTGAAGTCACGGTATATGCTATCAGAGAAAGATTTTATTGTCTGGTACATGTCAAATATTGTCTGCGATGTTAGGTTTACGAGTTTTTTTGCGGTTTGCTCCCTTATAATTTTGCGAATTTGAATATTGAATGTATCTGATGCTATTTCAGGGTAAGAATATAAATCAAGGGTAGGGTTGTATAGGACTAAGCTGTCTAAAATTATAGATTTCCTGTATAAAGCTTGTTTGATATCTAAACCTTTGAGCTCGAGCAAAGGTGTGTATATGTTATAAACCAATGATTTGTGTTTTACTTTTAGAAGGGAGTCCACATTATGGTTAAGGTTTAACCATAATGATATTACCTGGACCGTTTTTTTATTTGATGAGATTGCCAGTGTGTCGAAACTTATATTTTGTATGGCATCTGGGCTATAACTGTTAAAATCTGTAATAAAAATGTCGAAATTTCTGAAGTCGAAATTTTGTTCTTTGGGAGAGGTTGATACTTTTAGATTAGAGCTTTGTAAGGAAACAATTCCAGAAAATTTTTTGGGGCCATTTATAAAGCTGTGGATTTCAAATTGTAAGCTACCTATATCCAGCTTTTCTAGCAGTAGGTTTATATTATTAATTGTCTTTTGGGATTTCTTTTCCGTATAGAGAAAAAGCTTTGTCTTGCCTCTTGTGATTTTTATTCTACCTAAGTTAATTTGCTTTGTAAGTAGGGTTTGTTGCGAGAAGGAAAAAGTGGTTGTTTGCGATGTCATCGGGGATTACGATTTCGTGTCCTGCTTGCTCAAAACCGTTTTGAT
>JALWNS010000217.1 GCA_027083655.1 Bacteroidales bacterium
TTTCGAGGCTATTTACCGTGGAAAAATTATTATAGCACATACAGATGCTGTTCATGGCTGGGAGTTAACTGCTATGATCAACTTCATGCCTATTCGTAATTCACAGCAGTTTGTCGAATCTATTTTACACATTTACCAAAAAAATGAAATACAGGAGTATTTTTCTAAGCAAATACTTAATTTTGCCAGCGAAAAAATAGGCGAGGACTATTTGTCCGAGGTATTAGCAAACTTTTATCGCAAATTGACACAAAAGCAAAAAGAATATGGACAAGACTACCAAACTCCAATTTAACACGATACCCGAAGCAATTAAAGCTATTCAGAATGGAGAGATAATCATAGTTGTAGATGACGAGAACCGCGAAAACGAAGGAGACTTCATAACAGCAGCAGAGCTTATCACACCAGAGAAAGTAAACTTCATGGCAAAATACGGTCGAGGTCTCATTTGTGTTGCCCTGCCCGAAGACAGATGTGATGAGCTGGATCTGGATCTTATGGTTGGTCGCAATACATCCCTGCATGGTACAAATTTCACAATCTCAGTTGACCTCAAAGGTAATGGCGTGACCACTGGCATCTCAGCCTTTGACCGTGCTAAAACCATAAAAGCATTAGTTGATCCGAAGACAAAAGCAGATGACCTGGCGCGCCCTGGCCATGTGTTTCCCCTTAAGGCCCATTCGGAAGGGGTGCTCAGGCGGGCAGGACATACAGAAGCAGCTGTGGACCTGACACGTCTTGCAGGACTTATACCCGGAGGAGCACTGGTTGAGATAATGAATGATGATGGTTCTATGGCACGTGTACCTGAGCTTATGGAGGTTGCCCGCCGTTTTGACCTGAAGATTATCACAATAAAAGACCTTATTGCTTACCGTCTGGAAAATGAAAGTCTTATTGAGATTGGCGAAAAAATTTTCCTTCCTACCAAATATGGTGAATTTCACCTTATTCCATTCCGGGAGAAAAAGACTGGGCTTGAGCATATAGCTCTGATCAAAGGTGAATGGGACGAAGATGAGCCTGTACTTGTACGTGTACATTCTTCTTGTGTGACTGGTGATATTCTAGGGTCTATGCGTTGTGATTGCGGGGACCAACTGCACGAAGCAATGCGTATGATAGAGAGAGCAGGCAAAGGCGTACTGGTTTATCTGCTTCAAGAAGGCCGTGGTATTGGGTTATTTAACAAAATCAAGGCTTACAAGCTACAGGAACAAGGGCTAGATACTGTGGAGGCTAACTTGAAGCTAGGCTTTGCTGATGATGAACGGGATTATGGTATTGGTGCGCAGATATTACGCTCCCTTGGAGTAAAGAAAATGCGTCTTATGACAAATAATCCTAAAAAGATTGTGGCTCTCGAGGGATATGGTTTACAGATTGTTGAGACTGTTCCTATCGAAGTACCTCCTAATGAATACAATAAATTTTACTTGAAAACCAAGAAAGTCAAAATGGGACATAATCTTAAGCGTTTTGATTACGAGGGTGGATTTTTCTGTAGTAGGGACTAAAATTTTTTGTTATGCTACCTCTTTTGCGTACTGTCGTTGACATACCTGAGTTTGAGAAAAAAATCTCCTATAGCTCACGGTTGATTTTTCTGGGTTCATGCTTTAGCGAAGAAATTGGTCAAAAACTGGAGCAGTACCTGTTTGACATTGAGCTCAATCCTTTTGGTATTATCTACAATCCAGCTTCTGTAGCCGAGAGCCTGGAGATTTTGCTTGAGAAAAAAGTATTTCGGGAGAAGGATGTGTTCCAGCGTGGACAGCTATGGTTGAGCTTTTATCATCATAGCCGTTTCTCCTCCACATCCCGGGATGAGCTCCTGGAAAAGATAAACAGCCGCATTGCACAAGCCCATAGCCAGCTAAAGAAAGCTAATTTCTTGTTTATTACATTCGGCACTGCTTGGGTATATATCCTGAATGAGACAGGAAAGATTGTGTCTAACTGCCACAAGCTACCACAAAAACTTTTTACACGCCGCATGCTGTCCGTAAAAGAGATTGTGGATCTGTATTCCTCCCTTTTGCCACGGCTATGGGAGATTAACCAAGAGCTGGAAATTGTATTTGCTATTAGTCCAGTACGCCATTGGAAAGATGGTGCAGTAGGTAATCAATATAGCAAAGCTACACTGATTGTGGCAGTACAAGAATTGGTTAACAGATACCAGCAAGTCAAGTATTTCCCTTCATACGAAATAGTCATGGACGAGCTCCGAGACTACCGCTTTTACGCAGATGATATGTTGCATATCGGTTCACAAGGTGTTGAATATGTCTGGTTGCGATTTCGTGATACTTTCTTTGACCAGGCAACCGAACGAGCAATTACAGAAGTCGGCAAGGTTCTCAAGGCTATGCAGCATCGTCCGCAAAATAAAAATACAGACGATTACCGTAAATTTCTCTCATCCACTATTGAAAAAATCATGATCCTGCGTAAACATCACCCTTATATAAAAATAGACCATATATTGAAATATTTCATGGACGAACAAAAACGCTTTGGCTATGCAGATTGATACAAAGAATATAAAAGCTATAATTTTTGATCTTGGAGGAGTACTTATACCGCTTGATTGGCCTTCTGCTGAATTATGCTTTGAAAAACATGGAGCAATTTTTACCCCGCAAAGTTATGAGCTACTTACCCATCTAGCAGAAAGATTCAATGCAGGGCGAATCGAAGCTCCTGACTTCAGGCGTGAGTTTTCCCAGGCTATTGGGATAAAATTAGATGATAACGAATTCGACCAATGCTGGAACAGCCTGGTCTTATATCTCCCAGAGGAAAATATGGAATTAATACAGGGCTTGAAAAAAGATTACGATATTTATATTTTATCCAACATAAATCCAATTCATCACGAACATATAAAGCGTTTTTCGACATGGAACGAGGGTTTATTTAAAGACATTTTTCTATCTTACAAGCTCAAAACCAGGAAACCAGAATTAGAGATATTCGAAAAAGTTTTGGAAAAAATACCCTATAAACCAGAAGAAATTCTTTTCTTTGATGACAAACCAGAAAATACAGAAGCAGCTAGTTCTTTAGGTATACAAGCAATAATTGTTTCTAGAGACATTAAAGATATTGTTAACGAGACACTTAAAATATCTGTGTTAAGATAAAAAATTTTATTCTATGGCCAGGGAAAAGAAATTTGATATACACAACCTAACACAAAAAGAAGACGAATCAAAGTTTGTCCGTACACTTAAACAGGTTTTTAGTTTTATAATGACCGTGGTGTTTATGACAATAATACTTTATATTATAGCAGCTAGTCTGGTCAAGACACCACAGCAGCGACTGCTTGAATATGAGACTGCCACCCTTAAGAAAGAATATGAAAGGCAGTACAAGCAATACAAGCAGTTGGAAAAAATGGTAAAAGACCTGGAACAAAAAGACAGGGATATTTACCGTGTAATATTCGAGTCTGAGGCACCGGTAGAAAAGCCTTTGACCAACTTCGATACATTGGAAAAAATGAAAGTCAAGGCAATAATTCGATGGAATAGACAAGACATTGAGGAGGAACTTAAGAAATGGCCAGATCTTGATAATGCATATAAAGGCTTAGTTACATTCGTTGAAAGACACAGTGATAGCCTGCGTAGTATACCAAGTATTCAGCCAGTGCCTAATAATATGCTTCAATTCGTTGTCTATGGATATGGCCGCAAGATAGACCCAGTATACAAAACCCCTTCTTTTCACCATGGTATAGACTTTGCCGCACCCGGTGGGACACCTGTCTTTGCTACGGCCGATGGACGTGTAGTAGAAGCCAATCAAAGAATACGTGGCCTGGGTTTGCACGTTAAGATAGATCATGGCAATGGATTTACTACTATGTATGCACACATGAGCGAGTTGACAGTAAAAGCAGGACAGAGAGTCAAGCAGGGTGACGTTATTGGCTACGTTGGCAATACAGGTAAAGCCCTTCTACCACACCTGCATTACGAGATAACCTACAAAGGCAAATCGCTTAATCCTATTTATTTCTTTTTCGCAGAGCTTTCGCCTGAGAAATATTATAAGCTAAAACAATCTGCCGAACGTAGTGGTATTAGTCTTGATTAAAAGTGTGCGAGATGAAAAAACTGTCCATCATTACCGTTGTCCTCAATGATGTAGAACATATAGAAGGTACCATACAATCTGTTATAAACCAGGACTTTGGATCTATAGAATATATAGTTATTGATGGCCAGTCTACTGATGGCACCCTGGACATCCTGAAGCAATATTCCACACATATTGATATTCTCATAAGTGAGAAAGATAGAGGGCTCTACGATGCAATGAACAAAGGTCTGGGACTTGCCAGGGGTGAATATGTTCTTTTTCTCAATTCTGGCGACCAATTGTTTGACAATCAAACAATAAGCAAAATCTTTGCATCACACACTCACGCAGATATATATTACGGTGATGCACAGATTATTGCTCCAGACGGCGCAGTCCGTGGACTGCGCCGTCTGAGGCCGCCCAGCACACTGTCGTGGAAAGACCTCAGAAAAGGCATGCTTGTCTCCCATCAGGCTTTTGTTGCTCGCCGTAGCCTTTGCCCGGAGTTTGACCTACAATATCGATTCTCGGCAGATTATGACTGGATGATTAAGGTACTCCGCCAGGCCAAAACAATTA
>JALWNS010000218.1 GCA_027083655.1 Bacteroidales bacterium
ACGTACACCCGAAGCCGTGGAATATGTTATTCCTGGCTCTGAGCAATGGTACGCAATCCTTAACCAGGAGAAACTTCCAGGAGGATATACCCTGGATGCATATTTTGGTAAGTCATTCAAATTCGGACACACATTTGTTTATCTCAATCTGTCTGTTAATAATATCCTGAACAATACAAACATAAAGACTGGCGGCTTTGAGCAATTACGTTTTGACATGGAGACACACGATCCAGACCGTTTTCCTCCAAAGTATTTTTATTATTATGGCCGCCAGTATTTCCTCAACATACGAGTTCGTTTCTAACACAAAAAAATCTTTAACCTAAAAATAGTTTAACCATGAAAACAATAATTAAAACATTAACTCTTAGCATTTTAGCACTGGGCATATTCCTAGGTGGATGCGTAAAGCAACAATTCGAAGAGCCACCATCAAACTGTGACTCACTGGCACAAGTTACTGCCAATACAACAATTCAGGATCTTAAGGCTATGCTGCCTTCATATCCAGATACACTCAAAATAACCGATGACATTATCATTTCAGGTTATGTTATCTCAAATGACCAGTACGGCAATTTTTACAAAGAGCTAGTTATTCAGGATTCTACTGCAGGTATAAGCATTATGCTTGATGCTTCTTACTTGTATACACTCTATCCTGTAGGACAAAGAATAATAGTCTATTGTAAAGGCTTATATTTGGGACGCTCAAATGGTGTTGTCAAGCTTGGCTCTACATACGACGATGCCGGAGTCACACGCTTTGGCCGTATCCAAGGCCAGGCAGTTATTGATGAGCATATCATAAAGACATGCGAAAACAAGCCACAAGAGCCCCTTGAGATTTCAATATCACAGATCAATAGCTCTTACCTATATCGACTCATAAAACTCAATCCAGTAGAATTTGTATCAGATGAACTAGGCACAACATGGGCTAATCCTTTTGTTGATCCACCACAGTCTGTTAATCATACATTAATAGACCCTGATGGCACTTTCATCATAGTACGTACAAGTGGTTATGCAACATTTGCCGCCCAGGAAATTACCCAAGGCAGTGGTCCTTTTGTAGCTATCCTTGGAAAATATAACTCTGATTACCAACTTTATATTAATAGCCCGGAAGATGCCCAGCTGACAGGAGACCGCTTCTTTGAAGCTATTATCAAAACATTCTCCGACGGTAGCGCTACTTCAGGCGGATGGCAGAACATTAATGTCTCTGGTTCGATTAACTGGAATGTAAGTACTTCCTATGGCAATCCTGCGCCAAGCCTGGTTATTAGCAATTATATCAATGGTTCACATGTTGCTTGTGAAACCTGGTATGTATCTCCATCTATAGATTTCTCAGAAATTACTAATCCTACTTTGAGCTTTGACAATGCCCATGGATACACAGGAGATCCTATGCAAGTTAAGATATCAACAGACTGGGATGGCGATCCTGCAACTATAACTAGTGCTACATGGGTAAATCTGGCATATAACACAGACAATTCAACCAATTATTTTACTTGGGTCAATTCCGGTGATATTGATTTGAGCGCATACAAAGGAAATAACGTACATATAGCATTTGTTTACACAGGTTCTTCTACTGATGGCATGACCTGGGAAATAGACAATATCAGGATTTTTAATAAAACCCAGAAATAATTAATTTCAAAGGGATGTCCTGCGGGACATCCCTTTTTTAATCACAAATCATAGAGCAATGAAAACTAAGTGGTTATTAGGCTTGGCTTTCATTCTTTTTGTCTTCTCTTCATGCACCAAGCAAGAAAAAAAATCACAGGTTTATAATGGCCTGCAAACAGGACAGATAGAATTGGTCAAAGCCACAAGAGACACAACACAATCTTACCTGCTTTACCTGCCTTATGACTATAAAAATCAAGGCAACCTGCCTATTATCTGGGCTTTTGATGCACATGCCGATGCACAGAAAATGATGGACTGGCTGCTTCCTTACGCTGAGAAATATGATTACATTGTAGTTGTATCCCGCAATTTCCGCAACAATGTACCAAACCTGGATTATATCCTCAGTACATTATTTCAAGACGTAAGCCAAAAAGTCAAATTCAACCAGCAGAGACAATATACAGCAGGTTTCTCGGGCGGCGCACGCATTGCTTATTACCTTGGAGCAATGGACACTAAGTACCAGGGGACGGCAATGCTCTCGGCCGGTATAACACAACTGCAACTGGTCAAGAACAAAGGCCTGGGCGTCATCATGTTTGCCGGTTGGGAGGATTTTAACCTGACAGAAGTGCGTGGCACTGGCCTGGACCTAGCACGCCAATATGGCTTCCCTTACGTTGCTTTCTACTTTGACGGAGGCCATGAATACCCTCCACACTACATGTCCGAGCTTGTGTACCTGTGGTTTGATGCCCTGGCTGCAAAGAAAGGCCAGGTAAAACACACAAGAGCTATTGCTTCCAGAATACGCTCATACATGGATTCATTAATTGCTGCCACGAGTGACCCAATGAAAAAATATGACCTTTATTCTGCCGAAATACAAATGCTTAAAGGCATGACAAACACAGAATCGATTGAAAAAGCACAAAAAGAGCTAGAGCAGAGCGGGCAGTTCGAGCAAACAGTCAAACTCGTGGTTAATTTCTTCAACCTCGAATCCATGCTTAAACCACAGTATTACAAAGCCCTGTTCACAAGAGACACAGCCTGGTGGGCACACGAAATAAATTCTTACCGGCAAAAACTAAAACAAGACACAAGTCTTTACCGTAGATACTTCTATAAGCGAATGCTATCTTATTTGAGCATAATGTGTTATTCTGTCTCAAGCCAGCTACTACAACAAGGACAGCTGGACAAAGCCGGCAAAGTGCTCACTATTTACCAGATGGTTGACCCGCAAAACCCAGATGTTTACCTGTTCAGGTCCTGCTATTGGTTAAGTAAAGGGGATTTCGAACGCGGAAAGGAATACTTTAATAAAAGCCAAAAGCTAGGCTTTGCAGAACCAGACCGCCTGACGCAGTATCCTTGCTTCAGGCAATGGAAAGACAAATTATTACAATAGACCAGAGCGACAAATAAATATCTCTAAACCAAACATTTACACAATTTTAACTTAGACACACAGAAGCTAACAGCAAAATTCTTTTATATCATTTCCCAAGACAAAATTCTAATATCGATTTGACACACAAGATAGTCCAATAAACCTTTTAACAAGTAATAATGCAAACAAAAAGTCTACCTGCATAGCATAGGTAATTATCCTACTTGTAGTCTGTAGCACAAGCAAAACAGGTCTCGGTTAATCGAGAATCACCAAACTTAATCAAAGTAAAATAAAATGGTTGTTCCAGTGCAAGGATCTTTCAACAAGCTTGTACCCTAATCAGGCGTTTAAATTAGTATGTTTTCAATCAAAGCAGGGTATTAACTTTTTCTATGAGCAATTATTTATAAATTTTATTGTAATTTTACGTCTGGATTATACAGTTTAGAAAATAAAAATTAAATTTACATTAGTAATAGTTTTTATTTATTACCTGGCATTGCTACAAAAACTAAAAACATTTACTTTGCACATAAACAGCACACAAACTGATTTTTAAACAAATTCATAAAAAACTGGTTTAGAAGGAAAAAAAGAAAACTATAATACCATGAAAAAATCATTTTTCATTTTACTTTCTGCAATTTTAGTCCTTTCTTTTGGGTGTAAAAAAGAAAAAAAACAAACAGAAAACGCACCAGTGCCCACAGAACAGGTGGCAGACACTGGTTTTAACGAACAAGCATTCTTTGAGTCAATCGATCAAAGTAAGATTGCAGAGATAGACGAAATCATCGGGGGATTTGCTTCTCCAGTAGAAGTAGCCGCACTACTTAAAGATTATCATATTCCTTTCAACAAGAATTACCTGGCTCCTACTTCTTATGCAGAAAACTATGACATCAACCTAAAAAAAGCATTAGGTCTAGGGATATATAGCGCAGATCTTGGATATCTTAATATTTACCAAAAAAATGCACAAATTCTAGGATATCTCCAGACTATATTTCAATTAGCTTCTGACCTTCGTGTAGCCCAATTCTTTGATTTTCAAACACTAAAATATCTTGTCACTACAAGCGATAATGTAGACTCCCTGTTATTTTTGTCAGTTAATAGCTTCTACCAGATAGATGCGTACTTCCGTTCTACCCGCCGTAGCTACCTGAGCTTGCTAGCTGTGACAGGCGTATGGATAGAGGGACTTTACTTACTCACACAGGTACAAAAGGATAATCCTTACGTTAACTTGCGCAATCAAATTGGTAGTCAAAAAAGCCTGTTAGACAAACTAGTAGAGCTCCTTGAAATTTACAAAGGCCATCCAAAATTCGACTTCTTGATTGAAAAATTCAAAATGCTGCAAAAGGCTTATGAGCCAGTAGTAATTACAGAACAGAAATACGAAGGTGAAACCCGAACAATTGAAGATGGCAGGGTTATTTACTCGCAAGATGTGGAGACTATTATCCAGATGGATGAGCAAACACTAGAAAACATTATAAAAACAAAATGCGAAATTATTCACTCTAAACTTAAAAAAGCTTTTTCTTATGAAGAAAATTGTAGTAAAAATATTATGTTAATAAAAGATA
>JALWNS010000219.1 GCA_027083655.1 Bacteroidales bacterium
CCTAAAAGGGTCGCCTTTATTAATAGTGATGAGAAGTCAGTTAAAAGCCGTTTTGTTTTACTGGCCTTTTACTGGCCTGGATTTTCTTTCTTTGGATTACCGTCCTTATCAAGTCCTTCGAGGTTAAATATAATGTCTTTGATTTGCTCAGGTCCAATGTTTTTAGCTATTATTTTTTTGTCTTTATCCAAGAGATAGACTTTGGGGGTACTACTTATATCATATTTGTAGCGGGAATTAGCAAAAGGATTCCAGGCATTTATCCATCCTGGAGCATATAATTTGTGTTTCTCTACAAATGTAAACCATTTGCCTATATGGTTGCAAAAGCGCGCCCAGTCGTCGGTGTTGCGTTCGAGATAAATGTCAAGCACTACCACATCTCTATCCTTAAGGTCATTAACGTATATATCAAATAACTGGGGCGTTTCTTCCCTACAGTGACTACATTCTGGATCCATAAACCACAGTACAATATATTTAGCATTTATGTTGTATAGGTCAATGTATTCAGGGAAATAAGCCATATATTGTGCTATAAGTTCGGATAGGTCTGCTATACGATCATTAAATTCAGGCTTTTGTTTTTCTATTTCAAGACCTTTTTCTTTCATGTCTTTCAGGGGAATTCTCAGCTGTTCTATTGCAGCGCTATCCGGAGGGAGTACGGCCAGGTGAAGGGGCTGTGCCTGGCCTCCTATGAGGCAATTTTTTTTGCGGGCTATACGTGTTTTGAGTCTATTGATAAATTCTTGGTCGCTCCATGTTGCATCACGTATATATATTTCTGCAAGGTGTGTGTATACATTTTCGGCAATCATCATCTGGCTACGTGCATATTTGTTAAACAGGTGGATGAGCGTATATTTATACATTTCATCATCATGGTGCACCTGGGAGAGGATATAATCAACGGCTTCGATGAGGGAGTCAGGATGTTGGATTATAATATTATCAAGGTATTGATCGATTTTTTTCTCATAAAAAGGTGTGTAAAAAAGGTCGGGGTCTGCTATATTGAAGTTATCAAAGAAATGTTGTTTCATCCATAAATAACGTTTTAGAGGATCAGTCAAGGTATCAGGAGCTTCTACTGGTATCAGGCTTTTAAGAAATTTAGAAACATAAAGATCAGGATGTTGTTTGACAATGTTGTTGATATAATCCTTCCAGTCTTGCTCGATTTGAGCTAATTGCTTACGGTACTTTTCTTTTTCTTTTTCAGTCTTCGCTTGCTTTAATTTTTCTTCTACAGCTTTAGCACGCTGACTATTTTTGTCCATAAATTTTTGATAATCGAGGAAAATTTGGTTGTCTAAAGAGCCTTTTACTTGTAAGTTTTTGTAAAGATCAGTAGTGTCGTTGATAACTGTAAAGTTTTGATCATCACCCATTAGGATGTCAAAATATGTTTTATTGGGCAAAAAGATTAGATATAGGCCTTTTCTTAGTTTTTGTTTGCCTTCGAAAAGGGCATAACCGTTATTATCTGCTCTGGCGGTGTCATCAGGCAAAAGGGAACTACTCCTGTGGTGTCCCAGGATTATTTGCCCATTTTCAGCACCTTTGACCTGTACCTGTATTTTATAACCTTGCTGTGCATAAGAACTTGTTAACCAGAGTAGTGCAAAAAATAAGCTCAATATTATTTTTCTCATAGCCTTAGATTTTTAATTTTTCGCTTGTCATACTAAAATAACTATTTTCTATGAACAATAGTGTATGGCTTAGAAAATATTAAGAGTAATATGAACATTACAAATCCATTGAGGATGAGGAATTCGAAGCCAAATTTATATCCTGTATGTTTTTCAATAGTAAGTTTTATGATATAAGCAATTATTGGTGCGCTTATGGCAAGAAATGGTACTAATTTATCAATAGCTTTACGCTTGCTTATTATAGCAAAAGTGAAAAGACCAAGTAGAGGACCATAGGTATAACCAGCTACTTTGAATAGTTGCGAAATTACGCTCTTGTCGTTCAGTGCATTAAAAACAAGGATAACTACAATGAGGCATAATGATACCCCAATATGCACTAGGGTTTTAATTTTTTTAGTCTTTTTGTCGTTTTTGTTTATATCTATACCTAGAAAATCAATGCTAAATGCTGTTGTCAGGGCAGTAAGTGCACTATCTGCACTTGAAAAGGCCGCTGCTATTACACCTACAAGAAACAGTATGCCGGTCACACCTCCAAGATAATTTATTGCTAGCATTGGATAAAGGTCATCTGTTTTTTCCGGGATAGGAATGCCCAACTTCGCAGCATACATGTACAGGAGTATACCTAAAGATAAGAATATTAAGTTTACAGGTAATAGGCTAAGACTAAACCAGAACATATTTTTTTGAGATTCACGCAAAGTCTTTACGGTAAGATTTTTTTGCATCATATCTTGGTCTAAACCGGTCATAACAAATGCCATAAAAGCTCCTGCCCAGAATTGTTTCCAGAAATAATAGGGGCTATGCCAGTCAAAAAAGAACATTTTGGAGTATGGATGTTTTTTAATCGCTATAACTAATTCTTGTATATCAAATCCCAGATGGCGTGCGATAATGAATATGGTAGCTATTACGGCTCCAAGCATGGCAGTTGTCTGTAATGTATCTGTCCATACAATTGTTTTTATACCTGCTTTGTGTGTATAAAGCCAGATTAGGACAATAGTTGTTATAACAGTTATCCAGAAAGGAATATTAAAATGATTGAAAAAGGCTATTTGTAAGACACCGGCAACAAGATAAAGACGAAAGGCTGCACCAATTATACGTGATAAGAGGAAAAAGGCAGAACCTGTTTTATATGCATTCCTGCCGATACGTATCTCAAGGAATTTGTAAATTGAGACTAGATTTTGTTTATAATATATTGGTAATAAGATTAATATAATGGCTAAGTAACCTACTATGTAACCGATAACCATCTGGTAATATGAAAAGTAAGAATCCTTGACCCAGCCTGGAACAGAAATAAATGTAACACCAGAAAGGGAAGCCCCAATCATGCCATAAGCAACAAGGTACCATGGGGATTTTTTGTTAGCATTAAAGAAGCTAGCAGTATTAGCTTTGCGAGCAGTAAGATACGAAACAAGTAGAAGTAATGCAAAATAAGAGCTTATAACTCCGAAAACTAAAGCTGCACTCATAGCTATTCCAAGTTTTTAGCTAATCAAAAATAGTTTTTTAAATTTGACCGTTAAGATAGAAATAATTGTGGTTATAAGTTTGCTTTGAATGAAGAAATTCTTAGTCCTGGCCTTTTGCATATTAAATAGCCTGCATATCTTTGGGCAAGTAGTTTCATTATCTAATGCCCAGAAAGACAGTATAGTATACATACACAACTTTTACAGAATTAACATAGGTAGTGGTATGATAGAATGGTCAGATGATCTGGAGAATAAAGCTAAGAATTGGTTAGTCCAGTATCGTTCTAAACCTTTAATAACAAGGAATCCATACGGCTATGAACAAAATCTTTATGTCTTACCTGATACAAATTTTCGTAAAGCAATAGATTTTTGGGCAGAAGAGCAAGTTTTTTATAACGGTAATTTCAGTGATTCGGCCAGACTCTATTTGTATCAACATTATTTTAGAATGATCAACCCTGAGTTTAGCCATTTGGGATGTGCTTTGTCCAGGCAAGTAGATGGAGTATATGTATTTGTTTGTTTTTATTCACAGTAAAGAAATATGTTTAAGTCTAGATTTATTATATTTGAAATAAAAAAGTAGTAGCCATGGCAATAAAGGAGGATGTGTTGCGTAAAGCACAAAAATGGTTAATTGGAAATTTTGATGAGGAAACAAAATTAGAAGTGAAAAGAATGCTAGAAGAAGATGAGCAATTGTTAGAGGACAGTTTTTACAAAGATTTGCAGTTTGGTACTGGTGGACTTAGAGGTAAGATTGGAGTAGGAACCAATAGAATGAATATTTACACAGTTGGTAGGGCAACCCTAGGACTTGCAAATTATCTTAAAGAATTTTTCGCAGACAGGGAAAAAATTTCTGTTGCAATAGCTTTTGATAGCCGTCATAATAGCCAACTTTTTGCACAAACAGCTGCCAATATTCTGAGTAATAATGATATTCATGTTTATCTCTTTGATGAGCTAAGACCTACGCCAGAGTTATCTTTCGCTATAAGAGAACTAAAGTGCCAGGCTGGCATTGTCATAACTGCATCACACAATCCCAAAGAATATAATGGATACAAAGTTTATTGGGAAGATGGGGCACAGATAATTTCACCTCATGATAAGAATATACTTAGTCATATGCAAAGAATTGATTATGAAAAAATTAGTTTTACTCCAGATGAATCCAAGATAACAATAATTGGTAAAGAAATTGATGATAAATACATATCCAAAGCAAAGAAAATAAGCCTAAGTCCTGCAGCAATACAGGATAATAAAGATCTAAAGATTGTATACACACCATTACACGGAACAGGAATTAAGCTACTGCCCCGTATGCTAAAGGAAATGGGATTTGAAAATATCTACATCGTAGAAGAACAAGCAGTGCCAGATGGAGATTTTCCTACAGTTAAATCACCAAACCCTGAGAATCCTGAAGCTATGGAGCTTGCTCTTAGAAAAGCACGGGAAATTGACGCTGACCTT
>JALWNS010000220.1 GCA_027083655.1 Bacteroidales bacterium
GAATAACGGCTCGAAAGCATTGTTTGCACTAAATAATCAATCAAGTATTGGCGATAATCTCCATAAGTCTTGATTTCATGCATATCATGCTTCCAGTAAAATGAAACTGCCGAATAACGTGCTTCTTTATCCGTAGCAACTACCGCCTTTATATCCTGGTGGTCAGGTATAGGAGGATACACCCGTGGACGAGGATTCTCAGTCTCGGGTATCCCAGAAAAAAGATTTATTACCTTGTCTTTGACTTGTTGTGGATCTATATCACCAACAACAATAACTGCTTGCAAATCGGGACGGTACCAATCATTATAAAAACGGCGGAGCACATCGTACTTAAAATTCTCAATGATATCTATCTTGCCTATAGGTAAGCGTTGGGCATACTTAGATCCATAAAGCAATACAGGGAAAATCTTTCGCATCATTCTATCATCTGCCCCTCTCCCTAACCGCCATTCTTCTTTGATAACTCCGCGTTCGGCATCTATTTCCTGCTCATCCAAAGTCAAATAATGTGCCCAATCATGGAGAATTAATAAAGCCGTATCCAAATTCTGGGGTTTATCCATTGGTATCTCTAGCATGTATACAGTCTGGTCAAAGGAAGTATATGCATTAAGATCTGCACCGAATTTCATGCCTGTAGATTCGAGATAGCGAATTAGTTCATGTTTTGGGAAATTCTTTGTTCCATTAAAAGCCATGTGTTCTGTAAAATGGGCAAGACCCTGCTGGTCATCATCTTCACACACAGAACCGGCACGTACTACCAGGCGTAAAAAGACTCGATTCTCTGGCTTGTGGTTAGCTCTTATGTAATAATGCATCCCATTGGGCAACACTCCTGAAACAACCTCAGGATCGGTAGGTAATGGCTTATCCAAATCTATCTGCTGACCATAAGAAAAGGTCAGGAATAGAAACGATAATACACTTATTAACAAAACTTTAAATCTCATATCCATTGTTTTAAAAATTTCTTTTCTATGACGATAATAGAAAAAAAAAGTTACTCTTTACATATTTAATTTGATTATTTTTGCATAAAAACAAAATTATCCCATGTCCGACAATCATAATCACAAGCATCACAACCATAAACATGAGAAACACTTTCATTTTGGACAATATCTCCCTTTGCAGGAATATTATGCCTTGGTAGAGGAAGCCCTTAGGCAGTTTGGTCTGGAACCAGAAAAAGCGCGCGGGGATGAAAAAGGAAGTTGGCTTTTGCAGAAAGACCAGACTCCTATTTGGATAGACGTTTTTCAAAACCCTAATGAGCCATGGGGTTATTTTCAATGCCTGGCCCCTTCGTTCCAGCTTCCTTCTGATACAAGTACCCAATGCGAAATATACCAGAAATTACTCGAAAAGGCTCACACTATTTTTGGTGTAGCATTGACAAAATACAAAGATTGGATATATGTCCGGTTGATACGTGAACTAACAAATATTACAATAGAAGAAATAATGAATATTATTGCACGTGTAGGCACTTTTGCCATAGAAATACGCAAAGAATTTGGCAATATAGGTCTTGATAAAAAATAAAAAACTGTGAATATCTTTCAAATACTTTCAAACCCTGTATTTCAGGGAACAAACATAGAGCTATACTCCTTGTGGGTAAAAAAACGTGTGCTCGTCTTCGAATACGGACAAGGACTATGGGGTAAGGTAAAACTCGGACTAGAACCAGAACAGGAAGAAGGTGCCTTAGTATACTGGACCGAAAAAAACAGTAACCTGTCACAAGCTCTAGATGGACTATTTTTTTATAAACACAACTCCCAAAAGAAATATTCCGCAATAGGCATTATTTCTCGACCAGAAATAACAGAAGAGCAGATTAATATCCTTTTCCACACTATTGCAGAATGTGATGCACTACCAACAAACTTTGTCAGGTGGAAACTAATAATACTGGCCAAAAGCTATCCACAACAAGCAATAATTTGGCTCAGAAGCATTATCCCTGATATTCTTTTAATTGATTATGATAATCCGCCTGGACGTGAGGTTGAGCACTTCATTAAAAGTTAAAGTTAGTAGTATATACACACAAGCCATCTTTACATGCTGTAAATATGTTTCTACCTTGCCTTCAAGGTGCCGTTGGCACCTTGAAGGTGGTAAGTGCGTTTTTTATCTGCACATTTCAAATTAAGAATTAACTAAAAGTCCTAAGCCCCTCACAGGAAAAGCCAACACCCCATTGACTCACAGTTCATCGGCCGCTTCCCCAAAATCCCCTAAATTTCTATATGCAACTCTGTGCCCAAACTTTGGGGCGACTTGGTGTTAAGACAGCCCCTGAGGGAAAACTAACAAATCCCTCTGCCTCACGCCTCTTCGGTGTGCCCGGCGGCACTTATTCCCCATAGACAGTTATCACTATTTTTCTCCGGCCGCCGTGATTACGGAACTCACACAGGTAGATACCCTGCCAGGTTCCAAGGTTTAACCTATGGTCTGTGATAGGAATAGTAACTGATTGTCCTATAATAGATGATTTCAGGTGGGCAGGCATATCATCTGCACCTTCTAATGTATGGGTAAATAATGGATAATCCTCAGGCACCATGTTGTTCATAAAAGTTTCAAAATCCGCCCTTACAGATGGATCTGCATTTTCGTTGATAGTCAGTCCTGCAGATGTATGCTTGATAAAAACATTCATTATGCCTATGCGTGGCAGGTCACCTATCGCTTCCATGATTTTGTGTGTAATAAGGTGGTAACCCCGTCCCATTGCAGGCAAAACTATTTCTACTTGTTTGACCATATTTTTGTTATTTTTGGCATGGGAATTATTATTAGGTAAAAACAAAATTAAAACCTATGATACGAAATAAAAAACTTTACATACATATTTTTCTGGCTTTCATCTTTATAACTGTAGCATTGTTTATTGCTTTATACGTTATTTTCTTTAAACCCAATGTGCATCTACCTTCCCAAAAAAAGTACATTTACATATATATACCGACTGGGTCTAGCTTTGACCAGATGATGGATACCCTTGTGGCAAATGACATACTCATTAACAAGCAAACATTCTTACTTGCTGCCAGGGCCAAACGCTTCCAGCGTCCACGTCCTGGAAGGTACAAAATAATGCCTGGATTTGATAACAATCATTTAATCAATATTCTACGTGCAGGATTGCAATCTCCTGTTATGCTAACATTCAATAATATACGCACAAAGGAGCAATTAGCTGGACGCATTTCACATTACCTGGAAGCAGATAGTCTTTCGATTTTGCAATTATTAAATGATGACAATTATCTTAAACAGTTTGGTTTTAATTCACAAGATGCTTTGGCAATGTTCATTCCAAATACGTATCAATTTTTCTGGAACACAGATGCAGACGGCTTTATCCGGCGTATGTACCGTGAATACCGTAAATTCTGGACATCAGATAGGCTTCAAAAAGCCCAAGACATAGGCCTCACACCTAAGCAAGTAATTATTTTAGCTTCTATAGTACAGGCAGAGCAGATGAAATATCCAGACGAACGTCCCCGCATTGCAGGTCTTTATATCAACCGTTTGCGCCGTGGCATCCCACTACAGTCAGATCCTACATTGATTTATGCCTGGAAAGATTTTTCCATAAGACGTGTTTATAATTACCACAAAAACATAGATTCGCCATATAATACATACAAATATAAAGGCTTACCTCCTGGTCCAATACTCACCCCTGACATTACGTCAATAGATGCCGTGCTCAACTACGAACACCATGATTATCTTTACATGGTAGCACGTGCAGACCTGAGTGGCTATCACCATTTCTCACGTACGCTCTCTGAGCATAACTACTATGCCCGTCAATACCAGAGGGCTCTTAACAGACTAGGTATCAGATAAATGGTTATTAGAATAAAAAATCATTCTAGCTCCCAGGAGAAAAACACCAAAAAAAACATACATCCACAGGAGAAAAAACAGAACTGTCGCAAAAGATCCAAATATAGGATTGGCTCTTAACAACCATTTATACACCAGACCAAAACTCTCTTTCAGTACCATCAGGACAAAGCCATTTAAAACAGAAACAACAATGATATTCTCAGGCAAAAGCTTTTCTTTCTTGCTCAGGTACATGAAATAAATAAAAAACAAAAATACAGAGAATACAATAAAGTCTATCATATACGAAAAAAATGTACCTACATCTGCTGTAAGAAACCGTAGCTGCTGGGGCAATGTAATAAAAGACTGAAGCACGGACATTATCCACGATAAAGATAAAATAACAACATAGAGCAAAAACAAAACTATAAGCAAGGCGGGTATTGATACTATATGCCTGTACCAATAACGGGCTACAGGCTCTGGACGGTCTGCCACAAACAACAGGGCCCTGTTTATCTGGCGAAAAAGACTGGTGGCAAAATAATAAGCTAGCACAAAACCAATAATACCAAGGGTCGCACGTCCCTTGGCCAGTGTCTCCACAATACGGATATAATCAAATGATTTCTGGGGAAACAGGCGTGAGAAAAGATCAACTATCCTTGTCAGATCAAAAGGCAAGTATGAAACAATTACAAATACAACTATAAAAATCGAAAAAAAAGACATCAAAGATATGTAAGACAATGCCGCAGCAT
>JALWNS010000221.1 GCA_027083655.1 Bacteroidales bacterium
CTCTGGGGAGAAGGACTTTCTTGGATAAAAAACACAGATCTACGTGAAAAAGTTGCTAAAACTTGGGAGCTTGCCCTTGAGAAAAGTGTACTAACAGCTGATGACCTGTTCAAAATACCTTTCACACTCAAAGCTCCTACTAATGTTAGCTTTATGGATCACAAGCGGGCTGTCGTCCACATGTCCAAAGCCGTAGGCGAAAAATATCCTGACTTTTTTGGCAATGAATTACCAGTGGATATGGATGTACTTATAGCAGGTGCTATCCTGGCAGACGTAGGAAAACTCCTTGAATACGAAAAAGACAGTGATGGTAACATTATCCAGGGCGATTACGGCAAATACTTACGCCATCCCTTCAGTGGTGTTTCGCTGGCAGAACAATGTGGAGTGCCTGCACCAGTCCTGCATATCATTGCGGCACACGCAGGGGAAGGTGACCATGTCGCACGTTCTGTTGAGGCATATATCGTTCATCATGTCGACTTTATGACATTCTTGCCATTTAAACAACGCCTCATACCCAGTAGTAAGTAAATAACTGTAGAGCCGTGGAGCCCGGTGCTTCACGGCTCTTTTTACTTATTATACCATTTCTAAATTGAAAACGTACAACGCTCAATTTCCCTGCAAGCGTGCCGAAGGCTCCTTGCAGGGAATAGAGTTTTTAGTTTATTTTATTTTCGTAAATGGTATAAAATAAAACTTGGTGACACTTTGTGACCTACTTAGTAAAACTTCGTCTTTAGAACATATTAAATCGACAATTGGCATTACCCCCAGATTATCAACTATATACATCAAATTTTCACACAAGAACAGAAAATTCTCCTTGTATTTGATAAGAATTTATTACATTGGTCATGCAACAAAAAAATTAGAAAAATGGAATTACCATACGCAGAACCATTTAGAATAAAAATGGTAGAGCACATTCGCCGCTCTACACGTGAACAAAGGGAACAATGGATACGTGAGGCTAAGTACAATTTATTTAACCTACGTAGCGACCAGGTCTTTGTAGACCTGCTAACAGACTCAGGTACAGGTGCTATGAGTGACCGCCAGTGGGCAGAGCTCATGCTTGGTGACGAGAGCTATGCAGGAGCCAGTTCTTATTTCAAGCTAAAACAAGCTATTAAAGACATCTTTGGTTTTGATTATTTCCTGCCTACACACCAGGGACGTGCAGCCGAGAACGTGCTTTTCTCTGTTCTGGTGAAAGAAGGGGATATAGTACCGGGTAATTCACATTTTGACACAACCAAAGGCCATATTGAATTTCGTAAAGCTACTGCTATTGATTGTACTATTGATGAGGCATTTGATACAGACCTTGACCACCCCTTCAAGGGTAATGTTGATCCCAATAAACTTGAGGATACGCTCAGAAAATACAACGACCGTATACGCTTCATTATCATTACATTGACCAACAACACAGCCGGTGGACAGCCTGTGTCTCTGAAAAACATGAAGCAGGTACGGCAACTGGCCGACAAGTACGGCAAGCTATTAGTTTTTGACTCCGCACGCTTTGCCGAGAATGCGTACTTTATCAAAATGCGCGAACCAGAGTATAAAGACTGGTCTATCCGTGACATTGTACGTGAGATGTTCTCCTTGGCCGATGCCATGACTATGAGTAGCAAAAAAGACGGAATCGTGAACATCGGTGGGTTTATCGGTTTCCGCAATGAGGAGCTATTCCGCCAGGCTACTGTTTACAATATCATGTTTGAAGGATTCGTGACTTATGGCGGTATGGCAGGCCGGGATATGAACGCATTGGCACAGGGTCTCCATGAAAGCACAGAATTAGATTATCTGGAATACCGCATAAAACAAGTACATTACCTGGGACAACAGCTTGTCGACTATGGCATACCAGTACAAAAACCTTTCGGAGGGCATGCAATTTTCGTTGATGCACGCAAATTCCTCCCACACGTACCAAAAGAAGAATTCCAGGCACAGACACTAGCACTTGAGCTATATAAAGAAGCAGGTGTGCGTGGCGTAGAAATCGGCACATTGCTGGCAGACCGCGATCCTGTCACTGGAAAAAACCGTTATCCTAAACTTGAATTTGTCCGCCTGGCCATACCTAGGCGTGTTTATACAAACAACCACATGGATTACGTGGCCGCCGCCCTTAAAAATATCTACGACCGACGCGATAAGATCCGCCACGGCTATAGAATCGTATACGAAGCTCCTATATTGCGTCATTTTACCGTGGAGCTTGAGCCAATTGGAGAATAATACCGGCTATTTGTTGAATTTGTGTAGCCTAAACAAGCGGGCTGCAAGCAGCTTGAAAAGGGAAGAGGCTTTTAGACTATTTTATTTTTCGAATTGAAAATGTACAATAGTAAACGCCCGGTTTACCTGCAAGCGTGCCATAGGCACCTTGCAGGCCTTGACATACACCAACAAAGCCCCGCTAATGTGTTAGCGGGGCTTTGTGCAGAATAATGGGTAGTATTAAATTTGCGGGGCACACACCCTGCCTATGTCCTATGATTTTATGGTTAAATTCTCTGTCTAAGCAACTTCCTTCCTGGCATCAATCCTGCGCACAACGTAATCATAAATCACAAGGGCTATTCCTGCAATCAATGCAATACCTGCATAAATGACCCAGACCATATACGCCTTGTCATAAGCATCCGGTGGCAACTGGTGCTTGGTAGGGTCTGGCACAAAACGGTCTAACAGATAGCCACTTATGATAAAGCCAAACAAGTATGAAAGGAATGAATGAAGATTACTAAAACCCATATACAATCCTTCTTGCCCCTCTGGTGCCTGGCGTGAAAAATACTCCAGATAACGGGGAGAAATAAATACCTCGGCCAATGCCTGAAGGGAGATACCCACTATCATCATAAAACTGACGGGATGAAGCCCCATTATTGGCTTAGCACCAGTCTTCTGGGCTATTAACACACCTGAGGCCATTGCTAATGCCGAAAGAGGCATAATAAACATACCGATTGTCATTGATCTTATACTCGAGACGTTCCTCATCAGATGGCCTATCCAGATAACCGTAAGCATCACAACAAGAGGATTAACATTTGCTAGCCATTCTGGCGCCGCTTCTTTGCCCACAAGCCTGATAACAAACAGTGGCATAGCTGCATATAGCTGCGTCTGTACTATCCAGAAACCTGAGATTATAACAATCAGCACCAAAAGGCGGGTTTTGCGCAACAAAGCAACGAACGAAGCCCAAACCTCACGCATTGTCTTGCCATTGGTCGCATAATTATCACGATAAAACAGGAAAATTAGCACCAGAGCCAGGATCATCAAACCTGCCGATACAAGGCTAACAAACTCTACTCCTAGTTTTAACCTGATCGGATAAGCATAGGTCTTGCCCAGGAAAGCGCCAAGGTTTACAATAGCATAAAAAATAGAAAAGCCAACGGCGCGCCTATCTTCCCCACTCTCTTTGGCTACAGTGCCTGTAATTGTTCCTTTGATGAACGAACCTCCTATCATGACAAACAGCAGGGCAGGAATAACAGTAGATTTGTAGGGCAACCAACCAAGGATAAAATAACCAATTGCCAGCAAGCTAACGGCCAACATCAAAGCACGGCGAAACCCTATTTTGTCTGCATAAGCACCTGTAAAAGGCGGTAAGAAATAAAGGCCAGCTGCAAACAAACCACCAATATAACCACTCTGAATGTCAGTAAACCCCACGACCTGGGTAAGGTAGATAGTCAGACCTATAAACATCGAATAATAGGCCATACGCTCGAGAAGCTCCACTGTGTTTGCAATCCAGAATGTACGGGAAAAACCAGAAAAAGTCTTCTTCATATAACAATGTTTAAGATGATTTGCATGCTAAAATATCCAAATCAAAACTTTAGTCAAAATGCCGGATGATACAACATGTCAGACAAAAATCATAACTGTCTGGAAGGCAACTGCTACCAGAAGGGTAATAATTGTTACCCACCACTGCACTCCATCCGAAAAAATACTTGCTTTCTTAAGCTTAGGTAGGCCAAACCACAAGATCACTATCACAATATCCATAAATACATTTTTCCAATGGGACTGCCAGGGCGTAACCTGCAAAACACTACCAAAGCAGCCTGCATAATCCATGGAATGGTGAAGTGCCACGTATAATGTCTTTGGTGTAAAAACAAGCATCATTATAGTAGCCAGCCATAATCCCAACTTTGGAAAAATATCCAGTATCATAATAACGCCTAGCACTATCTCAGCAGTTATAACACCCATAGCCAGAAACAAATCCAATCCCAAGAAAAAATCCAATGACATTAGCTTTAGATATTCATCTATTTTATGGGCAGTAGCAACTGGGTCCAAGCCTTTAGCAATACCTGAAAATAAAAACAGCACTCCTAGAATTATTTGCAAAATTCGAAACATAACCATTGTTACATTAAAATTTATGCTAATTTACGAAAAACGGCATTGACAACCAGTTCTATTTTTTCTTGAATATAATGTCTATTGGAACACCGTGAAAATCCCACTTCTCCCGAATTCGGTTCTCCAGAAAGCGACGGTACGGCTCTTTAATATGCTCTGGATGGTTTGAAAAAAAAGCAAAAGCTGGATAAGGCTTTGGTA
>JALWNS010000222.1 GCA_027083655.1 Bacteroidales bacterium
TTTTCGTCAATTTACGATTTATTTGATGATGGAGAAGTAGTACCAGATAGAATTTACAGGATTTTTACGCAGATTTTAAGGGCCATTGCTTATGCTCATGGTAAGGGTGTTATTAATGGGGAGTTTGATTTGGATCGTATCTTAGTGGAGGATGATAGGGTATTGATTGAAGATTTTGGCATAAAAAATGTTTTATACCCGTCTTTAAATTTAACTTCACGAAAGGATAGTGTTGATATTTATAATTTCTATAGTCCTGAACAGTTTTCTGATGACCTGATAACAGTTAAGTCAGATATTTATTCTTTGGGTGCAGTGCTTTATGCATTGACAGAAAGAGATATACCGTTTGCAGATTTTTCTGGTTATGATAATTTGGCGAAGGCTGTAAGCCAAGCCCCATACTTGAAAGCAAGTGAAGGAAATATTTTTGCCTCTTTTATAGAAAAGGCAACCATGTTGTCACCACAGCAACGCTACCAGTCTGTTAATGAATGGTTGGAAGAATGGGAACAATGGGGGAAGAAATTCGATGAGGTAGACAGACCAAAACAGGACAATGTGGCTATAATGGAGCCAGATTTGGAACAAAACTCCAATGTTCAAGCCCAGCATCTAAATGATGAAGATAAGAAAATAGAAGAAATAAAATTTAAGAGTAAACGGCGTTATACTGCGTTGATTATATTACTGGTACTAATATTTTTTATCTTCGTTCGTTTGCTTTTAAAAGAAGTATCATATAATCCTAAATCATACAATTTTCTTACCGGAAAACATCTGGAGAAAGTCTTTATAGTCCAACGCAATACTAATATTGTCGACCTTATTTCTGTTGCTCCTGGTGAATATGTTTTTGATTTGAAAGTAGATATAGATTCGGGAAATATTGTTGCTTCTAATGTTATAGATTTTACATCAACTGAACTGAATGATGTTGCATACACTGGGAATGCTATTGTTCTTGTAGGAGGGAACTCTCCTACACAGTTTCTTACGTTTCCTGTATTAACCTATGTGAGGACAACCAATTTTGAGCCATATTATAACACCGATGAGAATGGTTTTTATGTCGATGTCTCTGTCCAAGGAGATAATATTTTTTTGTTGAAATATCTGTACGGGACAACAACCCAGACACCTATGGTTGTTGTAGAGAAAAGGGATCTTGGCCTCAACTTATTAAAGAGTATAAAGATCAATGATGATGTATTGTTAGATTCTTTAGTCCCTAGGGCCTTGGGTGTCATAGATAGTTTTATTTTTATTGAGTTTTACGATTATAATGGAAAGCAGATCAAACTAATAAGCTTAGATGACCAGGGAAGGATTCTGTGGGGGAAAAATATACCGTCCGAAGCTCTGTCAATGGATGAGACTTGGTATAATATGGTTGTAGTAGATGGGAAAATTTGGCTGGCTGCACTGGCCGGATATAACAGATGCAGTACAGCAATTTATCAATTTGACCTAACAGGCAAACAGAAAATGCTGGTAAAATTTTTAACAGGTATATATATACGGGAAATTGATAGGCTCAAGGTCTTTGATAATGGAGATTTTGTAGTGAGCTTGTATACAAAGCGTAACTATTCTCTAATCTATGGTTTTAGTAATACAGGGAAATTATTGTTTAGAAAGAGATTGGGATTTTTTGATAAGGTAAGAATAACAGATATACACAAAGTCAAAGATAATGAGATTGTGCTTTCGGGATTGTCTAGAAATTTTTTGATGACAGATACAGTAGATGCGTCTAACATTTACCTTGTTAAAATGACATTCCCTGCAGGTAAAGTCAAGGCTATTCCTTTTTCTCCAGAGTATTTAGTTTCAGATAATCAGTAGCTAAAGTTTTATTTTTTCATTTCAAAAAGCTATTTTTGTAAAACAGACTTTGCAAAAATTATAATACTATGTCCCGGATACTTGTTGTAGATGATGAACAGGCTATACGTAAAGCTTTAAAGGAGATTCTAGAATATGAAAAGCATGAAGTAGACCTTGCAAAAGATGGCTTTGAGGCTATAGAAAAAGTAAAGAATAATCAGTTTGATCTTATCCTGTTGGATATCAAAATGCCCAAGATCGATGGTATCGAAGTTTTGCAGAAAATCCAGGCTATAAATCCAGAGTTACCGATTATTATAATAACGGGACATGGTACTGTGGACACTGCAGTTGAAGCTTTGAAAAAGGGTGCTTATGATTTTCTGGAGAAGCCTTTGGATCTTAACCGGCTGCTCGTAGCAGTACGTAATGCACTGGAGAAGAAGGACCTGGTCAAGGAAACCAAGCGTCTGAGACGTAAAATACATAAGACTTATGAGTTAATTGGGGAATCAGAGGCCATAAGTAAAGTAAAAGCTATTGTAGATCGTGTGGCGCCTACAGATGCACGGGTTTTAATCATTGGAGAAAATGGTACAGGTAAGGAAATAGTTGCCCGTATGCTCCACGAAAAAAGTAAAAGGGCAGATGGTCCGTTTGTCGAGGTAAACTGTGCTGCCATCCCTTCTGAGTTGATCGAAAGCGAACTCTTTGGCCATGAAAAAGGAGCATTTACTTCGGCATATAAGAGCCGTAAAGGTAAATTCGAGCTTGCTAACGGAGGTACTATTTTTCTTGATGAGATTGGTGATATGAGCCTCGCAGCACAAGCAAAGGTACTTAGGGTACTCGAAGAGCAGAAACTTACACCTGTAGGAAGCAACAAGGAGGTCAAAATAGATGTGCGTGTTATTGCAGCAACTAACAAGAACCTCAAGGAAGAGATCAAAAAAGGTAATTTCCGCGAGGACCTTTACCACCGCTTAAGTGTCATAATAATCGAAATGCCTACTTTGAATGACAGGTTAGAGGATATACCTCTGCTTGTGGACTATTTTATAAAGATAGCAGCAGAAGAATATCACATGCCTGCAAAGTCTATAACTGATGAAGCAATAAAAGAACTGCAAAAAATTAAATGGACTGGTAATATTCGTGAGTTAAAAAATGTAGTTGAGAGATTAATGATCCTTGGTAATAATCCTATCACAGCAGAAGATGTTATTCAGTATGCACGCCCTTTAAGCCAGATAGATTTTGAATCCAAATAATTAAAACGAATTATATGAAACCTGACAATTTAAATTTTGACTCCCTGCAGGTGCATGCAGGAGAAATTGAAGATCAGTTTGGTAGCGCTACAGTACCTATTTATCAAACCTCTACTTTCCGTTTCCGTAATGCAGAAGCAGGACGGCGCCTCTTTATGGGGGAAGAAGAGGGGTATATTTACACACGTATTGGTAACCCAACAATACGTTCGTTAGAAAAGGCAATAGCAGCATTAGAGCATGGTTATGACGGTGTAGCCTTTAGTTCTGGTATGGCTGCCGTCAATGCTATTTATCTGGCTTTTCTCGGACAGGGAAAACATGTTGTATGTTCTGCATCGGTTTATGGCCCTAGCAGAACAGTCTTGGAGAAATATTATAGCCGTTTCGGCGTAGAAGCTACATTTGTACATACTTCAGACCTGGAGGCAGTGCGTAATGCAATGAGAGAAAATACTACCCTGGTGTACATTGAGACACCTGCCAATCCAACGATGGAGGTAACAGATATTGAGGCTGTTGCACAGTTAGCACACGATCATGGCTGTGTACTCGCTGTTGATAACACTTTTGCTACACCATACCTGCAGAACCCACTTCTGCTAGGAGCTGACATCGTTCTTCACTCCGTAACAAAATACATTAATGGACACGCCGATATTGTCGGAGGTATTGTCGTTACTAAAAATGAGGAACTTGACAAGGCTATTCGTTCGGTGATGATTTCTTTTGGAGGCAACATGGACCCACACCAGGCTTATATGACCCTGCGAGGTGTTAAAACCTTGTCTCTACGTGTGGAGAAAGCACAGCAGAATGCAATGAAAATAGCCCGTTACCTGGAGCAACATCCAAAAGTAGAATGGGTCAAATACCCAGGCCTGGAATCTCATCCACAGTATGATTTGATAAAAAAACAGATGCGCGGCCCTGGTGCAATGATCAGTTTTGAGCTTAAGGGCGGCATAGAGGCAGGTAAAAAGCTTATGGATAATGTCAAGTTAATAATGCTGGCCGTTTCATTGGGCGGTGTGGAGAGCTTGATCCAGCACCCTGCATCTATGACACACGCTGGAATGAGCCGTGAAGCACGCCTAAAGGCAGATATAACTGATGGCCTCGTACGCCTCTCTGTCGGTATAGAAGATGTGGACGACCTCATTGCAGACCTGGAGCAGGCTCTGGACAAATGCTAAAGAAATTTGCATATATTACTTTGTTTGTGCCCGGAAAGTAATACATCGGCTGTCCATACGGACAGCCGATGTTGCATCTTATCCCAATTCTATTACCATTATACCATTTCTAAAATATATTTGGTCTAAAAGAAAACATGGTGACACCTTGTGACCTATTTAGAGCAACTTCGGGTTTAGAATAACAATAATTGGTATTACTTCCCATGCAGGCATGCAGTAAGAACCATGCAGGGCAAAGGGTTTTGGCAGATGACATGAACGAAGATAGGCGTTTTTTACTAAACAGGCTTACTTGGATTATTTTGTGAATATGACTTTCAGAC
>JALWNS010000223.1 GCA_027083655.1 Bacteroidales bacterium
GATAAATTTTTACTTTCAAAATAAAATGAAAAAAATCATTATACCTGAAAACATGTTTAAAAAAATAAGTGATTATTTTGCTAAATGAAAATAGTTAAACAAATTAGTGCAAAATTTTACAAAATTAAAATTTCTTAATATGGCAGGATTTCTTAGCAGTTCCATTGGAAAAAAGTTTTTGATGAGCCTCTCGGGACTATTTCTGATTTTATTCTTAGCTGTTCATGCTACATTAAACAGTCTATTGCTAGTTGGACCAGAGGCTTACAACGAAGCGGCTAACTTTATGGCTACTAATCCGTTTATAAAAGTGATGGAGCCTATTCTGGCGCTCGGTTTTATTATTCACATTGTTTATGCTTTGATTTTGGAGGTCTCCAATATGGGGAAAGTTGGGCCTGTTGGCTATAAAATGGCAAAACGTAGCCATCAGAGCACATGGTCATCGAGAAATATGATTTATCTCGGATTAATAATTCTTACTTTTCTTGTTATTCATCTTGCTAATTTTTTCTGGAAAGTTAAATTTGGAGGAGCGCCTGAAATAGAGGGTACAAACATGCATGATACATACAAATTAGTAACTGATCTGTTCAAGTCTAGTCTCATTATTGATATTATATATTTGATTGGTGCCATTGCTCTGGGTCTGCATCTGCACCATGCTTTATGGTCAGCATTCCAGACACTGGGATGGAGTAATGACAGGTGGAGAAAGATCTGGAGTGTCATAGGCGATATTTATGCTATAGTTATCGCAATGATTTTTGGTCTTATACCTCTGTATTTCTACTTTATTAATTAAATCTTAAACAAAAAACCTATTAATCATGATAAAACTTGATGCAAAAATCCCACAGGGTAGACTGGCAGAAAAATGGACTAATTATAAAGAAAGCCAGGCCCTGGTGAGCCCTGCTAATAAACGTAAGCTCGATATAATTGTCGTAGGTACTGGCCTTGCAGGGGCATCGGCTGCTGCTTCTCTGGCAGAGATGGGCTTTAATGTCAAAGTTTTCTGTTATCAGGATAGCCCTCGCCGAGCACACTCAGTTGCTGCCCAAGGTGGTATCAATGCAGCAAAGAATTACCAAAACGATGGTGATAGCATCTGGCGTCTCTACTACGACACAATAAAAGGCGGTGACTACCGTTCACGTGAAGCAAATGTTTACCGCCTGGCCGAAGTTAGCGTGAATATTATAGACCAGGCTGTTGCACAGGGCGTTCCATTTGCCCGTGAATATGGAGGACTACTGGCCAACCGTTCATTTGGTGGTGTGCTTGTTTCCCGTACATTTTATGCCCGCGGACAAACAGGCCAGCAGCTTTTGCTTGGAGCTTACCAGGCACTCATGCGCCAGGTTAATACTGGCAAGATAAAGCTATATCCTCGTACTGAGATGATGGACCTGGTCATTATTGATGGCCGTGCCCGTGGTATTATTACACGTAACCTTATCACTGGAAAAATCGAACGTCATTTTGGCCATGCAGTAGTCCTGGCAACAGGAGGTTATGGTAATGTTTATTTCCTATCAACAAATGCAATGGGTTCGAACGGAAGTGCTGTATGGAAAGCACACAAACGAGGCGCTGCCTTTGCCAACCCAGCATTTGTCCAGATACACCCGACGGCAATCCCGCAACACGGACCTTACCAATCCAAGCTTACATTGATGTCTGAGAGTTTACGTAATGATGGCCGTATCTGGGTACCTAAGAAACTTGAAGACGCAGAAGCTATACGAGAAGGGCGCAAGCGTCCTGAAGACATACCAGATGAAGACCGTGATTTCTACCTGGAGAGAATGTATCCAGCTTATGGTAACCTCGTTCCCCGCGACGTTGCAGCCCGTGCAGCAAAGAAAATGTGTGATGCTGGATACGGTATTGAGAATAATCCGACAAAAGAGGGTGTATTCCTTGATTTCAAGTATGCTATTGAACGTTTGGGTAAAAAAGTTATAGAAGAACGCTATGGCAACTTGTTCGAAATGTACGAAAAAATCACAGGAGACAATCCTTATGAGACACCTATGAAGATTTACCCTGCTGTTCATTATACAATGGGCGGACTTTGGGTAGATTATGAATTGATGTCCACAATACCAGGATTGTTCGTTATTGGTGAAGCAAACTTTTCAGATCATGGCGCCAACCGTCTTGGTGCCTCTGCGTTGATGCAAGGATTGGCAGATGGCTATTTCATCCTCCCATACACTATACAGAATTATTTAGCAGACCAGATTAATGTGGAGCCAATACCAACAGACCATCCAGAGTTTGAAAAGGTTGAGAAAGAAGTACAAGATCATATAAATCATTTGATGAACATTAATGGTAAATATTCTGTGGATCACTTCCACCGGGAGCTGGGTAAGATCATGTGGAATAAAGTAGGTATTGCACGTAATGCAAATGGATTAAAAGAAGCTATTGAAGAAATCAGGGCCCTGCGGGAAGAATTCTGGAAAAATGTCCGTATCCCAGGTAGCGCAGATGGTATCAATGTAGAATTAGAAAAAGCCAACCGTGTGGCAGATTTCTTCGAATTGGCCGAACTCATGGCTATAGACGCCCTACACCGTGAAGAATCTTGCGGTGGCCACTTCCGTGAAGAATACCAGACAGAAGAGGGAGAACCTCTCCGTCGTGATGACCAGTTTATGTATGTTGCAGCCTGGGAATACAAAGGCGATGGAAACAAGCATGAATGGGAGCTCAATAAAGAGCCTCTCATTTATGAGGAAACAGAAGTTAAAGTCCGTAACTACAAAGTAGCTAAGTAATCAATCTTAAACTAAAAATCCTTTTGCCATGGCAAATAAAACTATCAACATAAAGCTCCGTGTCTGGAGACAAAACGGCCCATCAGACAAGGGACATTTTGAAACTTACGAACTTAATGATGTCCCTACTGCAGCATCTTTCCTCGAGATGATGGACCTGTTAAACGAAAAACTCATAAACGAAGGCAAAGACCCAGTTGCTTTTGACCATGACTGTCGCGAAGGTATATGCGGCGCTTGCTCCATGTATATCAATGGCCGGGCTCATGGTCCTGACACAGGCATAACAACATGCCAGCTCCACATGCGCCTGTTCAAAGATGGTGAGACTATTACGGTCGAGCCCTGGCGTGCTAAAGCTTTTCCCGTTATTAAAGACTTGATGGTAGACCGTTCTGCCCTTGATGAAATCATCAAAGCAGGTGGTTATATTTCTGTCAATACTGGAGGAGCTCCCGACGCAAATACAATTCCTATCCCCAAGGATGTAGCAGAGCGTGCCTTTGATGCAGCTAACTGTATAGGTTGCGGTGCTTGTGTTGCTACTTGCAAGAACCACTCTGCAATGCTCTTTGTAGCTGCTAAAGTATCACACCTGGCACTACTCCCTCAGGGACAGGTAGAAGCAGAACGGCGTGCTAAAGCTATGATTGCAAAGATGGACGAACTGGGCTTTGGTACCTGCTCTAACACTGGAGCATGTGAGGTTGAATGCCCTAAAGGTATCTCTATCTCATTCATTGCCAAACTAAACCGTGAATACCTTAAGGCAAACCTTATTCCGTAATTAATTCCCTATCTTCAGATTACAAAGGGCGGCAACAAAAGCCGCCCTTTGTTTGTTTTTAGAAAAGTTTTTAGAAAAAAAATATGAATTTTGGCTCCCAAAACGCTATTGCGAGTTTAAAAAATATGCCAAGGATCTACTCAAAGATGACTTTTGCCGTAAAGTAGTAGTATAACCTTTCATCAAAATAACTCATTATTTCATCATAAGTAAAAATGATAGCAAAACAACATAAAATTCTTGCTAAGCCACACATTGTTATGCTTCATTTCAATAAAACGCATCAAATCCTGATGAGGTTTTTACTGCTTTTTTTTAAGTTTGGCTTAAACAAAAAAAATAAAATTATGAAAAATTTATTACACGTTTTCCTGCTTGCAGTTTTCATGTTATTTGTTGTTAATGCTTTTGCAATTCAGCCATCAACCAATTACAAAACAAAAGCTCAGCAAATTCAGGTCCAGACTGCCCCCGCCTTTAATATCACAACACCGCTACACAAGGCAGATGAAGGTAAAAGCCAAACAATAGCCCTTGTCTTAGCCCTTGTAAGTCTTTTGGCATTAGCAGGCTTCCCTTTACACCTTTATTATTTAGGGTACAAAAAGAAGGCTACATGGAGGCTAATACTCTGGATAATTGGCATTCTTTCTGCCTTGTTTATTGTAGGTGCTATCATATTACTTGTACTGTGGATATTAGCACTTATAGATACGATAAAAATTCTTTCTGGAGATCTTAAGCCCGCTAATGGAGACTATACTGAAACTCTTTAAAGATTGAACTTTTTTATAAAAACGGCTGGGGATGTTGCCCAGCCGTTTTTGTACATTCATTAATTGCCTAAGCTAAGGAATTTACTAACTACCCCAATATATCAAGATAATAATTCACACCTATAAATAAGTTAAACATAAGTTTAAATTTTTCATCAAAAAAAACTAACAATTCACCACTTTTACAAAACTAATATATTCAAACAAAATAAGTAGAGTATCATAACATT
>JALWNS010000224.1 GCA_027083655.1 Bacteroidales bacterium
TGACGACCTGAATACTTTATTTTTCTCTGTGCTGGCCGAAAAGCCCGAACAGCGCAGGGATCGTTATCAGCGTAAGTTTTATTTTGTGCCGTTTTTGAATAGCTCCCTGTTTGAGATGACAGACCAGGAGCGTGAGTTTTTGCTTATTTCCAATCTGGACGATGGTATAACTTTGCCTGTATGGAAAGAGACTGTGCTTGTAGATCCCCACACAGGTAAGGGTATGGCAGGCAGGGAGATGAAGACTTTGCATTATTTGTTGGATTTTCTGGGAGCTTATGATTTTGGTGCAGAAGGTCAGGCGCAGATTGTGGACCGCAGGCGTAGCTTGATTAATGCTGCAGTGCTGGGACTGATTTTTGAGCGTATTAATGGCTACAAGGATGGCTCATATTTCACTCCTGGTGCTATTACCCAGTTTATTGCACGAAAAACAATCGAACCAGTTATTTTGCAAAGGTTTAGCCAGTATTTCGGACGTGATTTTAAGACATTTGAAGGTCTGAAAAATTATATCCGCAATAATGTGTTTGAGCCTGATGATTTGCGCCGTGCAAGTGAGTTTTTTGATACTATCCGCATTGTGGACCCGGCCGTAGGTAGTGGCCATTTCCTTGTTTCGGCCCTCAACCAGCTTGTGGCATACAAAGGCCAGCTTGGTTTGATCCTGGATAGCCAGGGAGAGCCTCTGAGGGATTGGGAGTTTAGCGTGGAAAATGATGATCTGGTGGTACGCAACCGTCGCACAGGAGAGTTTTTCCAGTACCGGGTTAAAGATTTTAGTCCTTTGCCTGATCTGCAGCAGGTACAGGAAGCAATCTTTCACGCAAAACAAAATTTGATAGAAAACAGCCTTTTTGGTGTGGATATTAATCCTAATTCTGTGAAAATAACCCGTCTGCGTCTGTGGATTGAGCTTTTGAAAAACATGTATTATTTGTTCAATGAGCCCCGTGTGGACGGTGTGCCTCCTATGCAGGTCTTGCCAAATATTGACATCAATATTAAAACAGGAGATGCACTGATTTCACGCTTTGACCCATGGGATAATATAAACCTTCTTGCACCCGGTTACCGCGAAAAAGTCAAACGGGCTATAAATGAACTGCGAAAAGTTGTCTCGCTTTATAAATCAACTACAGATAAGCGTTCCAAAAGGGAATTTGAGCGACAGATACAGGCCACCCTGGACCAGCTAAGACAAAGTTTTAACCCTGCAGACAAAGATTACCAAAAACTGAAATTTCTTAAGGCAAAGCTTCAAGAATTGTCTGCCCAGATGAAACTTGACAAAGAAGGTAAAAAGGCTTTTGACCTGCAGGCAAAGGTACTTGCCCAACAAATATCAGAGCTGGAACAGAGGCTAAAGCAAAAATTTGAAAATAGCTTTGAGTGGAGGTTTGAATTCCCTGAACTGCTGGACGAACAGGGTAATTTCCAGGGATTTGATATTGTCCTGGCCAACCCTCCATACATACAGTTGCAAGGGAATAAGGGACGATTGGCAGAAAGATACAAAGATTTTGGGTACAAGACTTTTGACCGCATGGGCGATATTTATGCGTTGTTTTACGAACGTGGCTTTCAGCTGCTACGTACCCAGGGATGGCTGGGCTACATAACTTCCAATAAATGGATGCGTGCCGGCTATGGCAAAAAATTGCGAAAATTTTTGTCAAGCTTTCAGGTGCATTACTTGATTGACCTGGGACCAGATGTGTTTGAGGTAGCTACTGTGGATACTAATATTCTGATTGCCAGCAAAGAAAAGCCCACAGCACCAACCCGGGCACTGACACTCAAGAAGAACCAGGATTTGCTTAGCCTCAAGGAGGATGACTTCACACCTATAAGCGCCTGGAGCGAGGATAGCTGGATAATTATTTCTACCGCCGAGAAACGCATAAAAGACAAAATCGAACAGGCCGGCGTACCTCTTAAAGATTGGGACGTAAAGATTTACAGAGGTGTTGTTACAGGTTTTAACGATGCCTTTGTCTTTGATGGCAGGGTGCGCGATCAACTGATCCGCCAGGACCCACGCAGCGCAGAAATCATCAAACCCCTGCTTCGCGGACGAGACATTAAACGGTATTATGCACATTTCGCTGATAAATGGCTGATAGCGACTTTACCTTCAAAAAAAATTAACATTAACGATTATCCAGCAATAAAAGAGTTTCTCCTGGGCTTTAAACCTAAATTAGAACAAGTTGGACGTCCACTGACAGTGCAAGAAATACAATCCATAATTAAGCACGCCGAAAAATATGGCATAACTCCTAATCCAAAAGATTTGAAAAAGTCCCGTAAAAAAACAACCAACAAATGGTTTGAAACTCAAGATTCTATCGACTACTGGCAAGGGTTTGAAAAAGAGAAGATTGTGTATCCTGAAACTACACAAGGCGCTTATTTTTATTTTGATAGTGACTTTTATTATCTGGATAAAACGGCATTTTTTATGATAGGTGAAAATTTAAAGTATCTCACTGCTTTATTAAGTTCATCATTAATGTTTTATGCATACAAGAATATTTATGCTTCGGTAAATCTCGGTAAGTCAGGTTATCAGTATAATAAACATGCTTTAGTAAAATTTCCAGTACCTCAGCTCAGTGGTGAAGAGATGCGTCCGTTTGATCAGTTGGTGGACCGGATAATAGAGCTAAAAAAGCAGGGCAAAGACACAGTGGACCTGGAGCGGCAAATAGACCAGATGGTCTATGACCTGTACGGACTGACAGCCGAGGAGCGGCGGTTGGTAGAAGATTTGTAAGACTTCGCGGTAAAAATTAATCACAAAGCCCACAACGTTTTTCTTCGTGCTACTTTGTGACTTGACTTAGTTCCACTTCGCGGTAAAAATTAATTACAAAGACCACAACGTTTTTCTTCGTGCTACTTTGTGACTTGACTTTGCGCCACTTCGTGGTAAAAAATTAATCACAAAGACCACAACGTTTTTCTTCGTGCTACTTTGTGACCCGAACTTCCGGACTTCGCGGTAAAATAACTCTCCTGCTTTTTTATCCTTTCTTGGTCTTCTCCCGTATCATGTCCCACATGTCCTCAGGTATCATCTCCAGCCAGTTGAACTGCCCAGCACCGGCGAGCCATTCTCCTCCGTCTATTGTTATCACCTCGCCATGAATTAATCTGCTCTGGTCGATAGTACAAAATTGTTTGGCTCAAAATAGCTATCGTTACATTTTGACTTTTATGGCCTTTGAATGTCTCTGTCTTTGGGTGGCTTTTCTTTGGTTAATCAAGCCCTGGTGTGCTCATACCTTCTTTATCCAGACAGAGAGACTGTTGTATGTACTACCTTTGCCAATGCGCGGTGGTGACGGTTCGGCCAGTTGGTTGAGTGGCACACCGTTGAGACCTATTAGATTACGAGGTGCCCATACCATGCCCCTCTGCAAGGAGTCGTCCTTTTTAACCATAAGCAAGACCCTGGCTTTTGAATTATAAACCGCGACCTTGTCTCCCTCTTTTATCCCGAGCCGGTCCATGTCTTCGGGGTGTAAATGAATTTGTGCCGGCACAGGTCCATATACTTCCTGGAATTGTGAGTTGGTGTACTGCGATACGGCCGAGCTAATAAGCACAAAACCATTCTCGTTATTCTCTGGCTCGTACACAGGAAGTGGAGAAAAGCCCTGCTCTACTGCCTTTGTGGAATAAAATTCTATCTTGCCACTGGGTGTCAGGTATTTGTCCTCGGGATAGGTACGGAGGCTAAAGACGCGGTCTCCGGCAGTGAAAATCTGCCCTGGATTGTCCAGGCTATCGCGCAAAGCATGAACGAGAGCTTGGCGTGGCTCTTCGTACAGCCACTGGTCTTGCATGCCCAGACGCCGTGCTATCTCCCACATCTGCTCAATCTCGGTTGGAATTTCCGTTCGTACTATGGCCTGGCTAAAACGTGTCATATTATGTCCCCAGGGCAGCACAAAGTCTTCTTTCTCTAGAAAATTAGGTGCAGGCAACACCAGGTCGGCAGCTTGTGCCGAGCGGCTCAGATGCGTATCCTGAACAACGGTGAAAATATCTTCCCGTTCCATTGCCTTGAAAAAATCATCTGCCCCAGGACTGGTAATCGCTGGATTAGCACTGGAGACAAAGACCATACGGAACCGTCCTTCCCGCAGCAGCTGTGCTGCCTGTGCCTGGCTAATGATATTTTTCCGCTGCACAAAGGCCTCGCCTGTCATATACTCCTCGTCAAAGATCTGCGCAGGACCGTAGGAATAGTAAAAGCCGCGGTGCTGACCCACAAGGGTAGGTAAGAGAGAGATCATGCGCACTGCCTGCCATCCGCTAAAGCTCTTCTGCAGGGCAACGCCAATCATTATTGCCTGTGGCTGCAGGGAAGCATAATCCACAGCTAGCTGCTCAATAACATGCCTGTCAATGCCTGTTTTCCTTGCTATATAGTCCAGGTCATAGCTCAAGACATGATCCTTGAGTTGGTCAAAGCCAGTGGTGTGGCTGCGGACAAAGTCCATGTCCACCATGCCGCGTTCTATCAACACGCGGGCAATGCCAATAGCCAGCAGAATGTCTGTGTGTGGC
>JALWNS010000225.1:0-8494 GCA_027083655.1 Bacteroidales bacterium
TACTAGTAATCAACACACAAGCACATGCAGGTGCAACGTCCTAAGCTACCTGCAAGCGTGCGAAAGTACCTTGCAGGTGCAGGATTTTTACTTGTTTTTTGTAAATCGTATGTCCATTTGTCCACAAAGATAATAATCAACGCCCAAACACCCTGCAAGCGTGCTGAAAGCACCTTGCAAGGGTGAGATTTTTTTGCTTGTTTTTCGTAAATCGTATGTCTATTTGTCCACAAAGATAGTGCTTTTGTTGTTAATATCATTAACGCAATAAATCCACCTGCTTTAGAATATCCTGGTAAAAAAATGGCTAAAAAACGGGTAAAATAGAAGGCAGGTGGTATCAACAAAAATCTGGGTGCCTGTAGGCACCCAGATTTGGAAGTCACAATATCCTGGGCTTGAAATTACTCGTCTTTGGGTATATTCTTTAGCACATCCAGAAGTAGCCGCCAGAATTCTTGTGTGCTTGGAATATGTAGCTTTTCCTCTGGTGTGTGTGCTCCTTTGATTGTAGGACCAATGGATATCATGTCCAGATAAGGATATTTGTCCAGGAACAGTCCACACTCCAGGCCTGCATGTATAGCGCGCACTACAGGCTCCTTGCCAAACAAACGCTTAAAGGCATCTACTGTAATGTTGAGAATTTCTGAATTAAGGTTTGGTGTCCAGCCTGGATAACCATCTGAGTGTGAGACTTCTGCCCCGGCCAGGATAAAGACTGATTTGACCATTGTAGCAATGTCATCCTTGGCCGACTCCTTGCTACTACGCTGTGAGGTGCCAACCACTATTTTGTTTTCCTCTGTACGGACTGTTGCCAGGTTGGTTGAAGTCTCTACCAGTCCTTCAATATCCTTGCTCCATGCATACACACCATGTGGACAGCCGTAAAGAGCCCACAGAAGCTTAATAGCAACTTCGTCGTTAATGATACGTCGTGGCATCTGTGTTTTCTCTATCTCAAAGCGTAGATTAGGCTCTATTTTGCCATATTCGTCCTTGAATATTGTCAGGTATTTGAGGTGCATTTCTTTGAGGATATTCTCGTATTTTTGCTCAATAATTATTATTGCATAAGCATCACGCGGTATTGCATTACGCAGCTTGCCCCCGTGGAAATGTGCCAGGTAATATGGCATTTCATAAAGCAGCTTGATGAGGAAGCGGTCCAGTAGTTTGATTGCATTTGCATAACCTTTGTCTATCTCGTCACCTGAGTGTCCACCATGCAGGTCATCAATGATTATCTTGTAAGCAATTCCTGCCGGGGGCTCCTGTGGCTCGTAGTCAAACTCTGCAACTGTATCCATTCCGCCTGCACTACCGATGAAAATCTCGCCCCAGTCCTCAGAGTCCAGGTTAATTAAAATTTTCCCGTTAAAGAATCCTTCCTTTAGTGCAAAAGCACCTGTCAGTCCAGTCTCTTCGTCCACTGTAAACAATCCTTCCAGTGGAGGGTGCGCAATATCGTCACTATCCAGTATTGCTAGTATGGTTGCTACGCCAATGCCATCATCTGCACCGAGTGTAGTACCACGTGATTTTATCCAATCGCCATCAACATAGGCTTGAATTGGGTCTTTCTCAAAATCATGATCCACGCTTGTATCTTTCTCAGTAACCATATCTACATGCGCCTGTAGGACAACAGGCTTACGGTCCTCCATTCCTGGTGTGGCAGGTCTGCTGATTACGACATTACCCACTTCATCAACTTTGTATTCCAATCCACGTTTTTTGGCAAAATCAATAAGATATTGCACGATCTTATCCTCTTTCTTGGAAGGACGTGGGATTTTGAGTATCTCGTCAAAAAATTGAAAAACTTTCTGCGGTTGAAGGTCTTTTATTTCCATGGCTTGTGATTTTACTGTTCGTTATTTGACTAACAAGATAAAAAAATCCTACTGTACAAAAAAATTTCAACTATGACCAAAAAAATAGGCTGCAGGGTGCTTCCTGCACGCCTGCAGCCTATTACCTAATAGTGGGGAATTAAAACGAAAAACTATCCTTTAGTTAATAATTATTTTCCCGAAACGTGTACCAGACTGGGATTTAACACGTACGATATAAACACCTGCTTTCCAACCCAAGGTATAAATTGTTTGGTAAGATGACCTGGCCTCTCCCAAATAAACGCGTTCACCTGTGAGCTTGAAAACTTCAATATTTGCGCCAGGCTCGGTAGAAAGCACAAAGTAAGCATGGGCTGGATTTGGGAAAAGCTTAACAGGGGCCGCCCCATGTATAGGACCTGTAGTATCCGGGCTTAGGGCGACATAATAATCCGTGAAGAAATGAAATTCCCCGGGTGCATAGGTATGGATAAAGTCCTCAGACTCTATCACAAACGAAGAATCAGACAAAAGGTCTATCCACAGCCCTGGGTGCGGCATTGTTATAGTGAAAGTTTGTTCTGTCACACCAAAATTACCCACTAGCACAATGTTTCTGTCCTCAGATGTAATCTTGACGTACTTTATAGCAGAGAACAAGCTATATGCATAATCTGCCCTGTCAAATATTGAATCCGTCTTTTTCCAATAAATCATCTGCTTATAGCTGTCAAAAAGAGAATGACGCACAGAATCGTCCAGATAATCCCAGCGCAAAGGTTTGGGGCTCGTTCTGCAATTATCGCTTATTGTTCCATCAGGACAATAATTAATCGAATAATCATAACCTAGCTCGCCAAACTGCCATATCATTTTAGGGCCTGGTGCAGAGAAAAACAGTGGTACCAGAGCCTTTTCACGCTCTATTGCAGTCTGCAGATCACGTACATTATAATCACCATAAGCATTTCCCCATGTCAGTGCCTTATACATGATTCTTTCCTCGTCGTGGCTCTCCATATATGCCACTGCTGCTGGGCGGTCAAAACCGTGGTTCTTGTAATAAATACGCGAGAAATCAGAGCCGCTCATCCAGCCCATCAGGGTCTGCGCAGCACCATAATTGCTATTTGACCACAGAAGCATACCATTCTCTGCCAACACCTTTTCCTCACTATCATCGGCAAAGTGCTCAAGGATAACGTAAGCATCTGGTTTTACCTGCTTTATGTAATTGGCATAATCGGTCAGAATATTTATTCTGGACTGGTCATAGGCAGACCAGGCTCCCACGTCAGTCGTATAATTCTGTGTAAAACCTTTTGAAAGGTCAAACCTGAAACCGTCTATATGATACTCTGTAAGCCAGTAATTGAGCACTTCTTTGACAAACTCCTTTGTGGCCGGGCTCTCGTGGTTAAAATCATACCCTACGCTAAAAGGATGGCGTGCAGTTGGATTATACCATGGATTATCTGCAGATGGTCTATTATTCAATGCATCCCAGTACATACGCACCAGCGGGCTCTGTCCATAGGAATGATTAAGCACTATGTCCATTATTACTGCTATGCCACGGTTATGGCACTCGTTAATAAAATCTTTGAAAGCAGACGGTGTGCCATAGTACTTATCCGTAGCAAAGTAAAAATCAGGATTATAGCCCCAGCTTATATTACCCTCAAACTCATTAAATGGCATTAGCTCTATAGCATTAACCCCCAGGTCCTGCAGATAATCGAGCTTTTGCTTAACTTCCTCAATAGAATGAGACTCTACAAAGTCATTTATCCACAGCTCGTAGATTACCAAGTCATCGCTTGATGGCGGAGTAAAGGCTGTATCTGTCCAGTCAAACTGGGGTTCATTGAGCTGCATGACACTCACTATACCGCTGGCCTGCCCAGGATAAGGCTTCAGATCAGGGAACACACTCTCCGGGATATATTTATCATTCCATGGATCCAGAACAAGATGTGCATAAGGATCTGCCAGATAGGTCTGTCCGTCCACAAGGTATTGGTAAGCATACTGACGGTCCGGGTCAAGGCCACCAACCTCTATCCAGAAATATTGATTATCAGGTGTGTGCTTCATCAAATAATTTCCATCTATCTGCCAGTTGTTAAAGTCGCCTAAGAGAAAGACAAACTGCTTCTTTCCCGCAGGATCCCACAACACGAATACGGCCGAAGAGTCACCTGTTCGTGTCACTCCTTTGTGTACACCAGCAGGCAGGTCTGCTACTTCCACTGGTGGCAGAATAATAAAACTAGCAGTGTCATAGACAGTTGTTTGTCCATCTGTAGCCTCTGCCACAATCTGGTGGTTACCCCTGGCCAGGCTATCTGTTAGTAGCTGGAAATGAAGGCTCTGTGTGGTATCGCTCAAGACCAGCTGCCCATCCAGATAGATCTTCATCTGGGACGAATTAATTGAATATGCACAGACATTAACTGTGTCGCCTGTAGGATTGTAAAGAACCTTGCTTGAATTAGGGCTCAGAATCCGTACGTTGAGTACATTGTCATAAAGAGGGATAAAAAAATCTGATCCATCGGCATTGCGTGCTACGTAATACTCTGTAGAGCCAGGGATTGTGCTTCCGCTGCGTATAACCATTGCTATCTTTAATATAGTTTCATCTGAAGGTACACCGTAATAATCCCGGATATTTGCAATATCTAACCTGTAAAGGTTATCTGCTATGCGTGTAAATTTTGTCTGTGGGAGGTTTTCGCCCCAGTCTGAGACTACGTAAAGCCAGTATGTAGGTGTCGGGCTCTTATCTGTTATTACCCCGGTGTGGGCATAAACATCACCTGTATAGTCTTTGAGGGCAGCATTCCCTTTGGTAGCATCAAAATAAATGGTCACTCCTCCATCCTGTGTCGGAAAGACAGGATATGTGGAGATCACATCTGTGACTATATTACATGTATCCTGTGCCCTTAGACCTAATGTTATTAGCAGTAAAACTATGAATAGTGATAATTTTTTCATTTGTGTTTCTATTTTGTGATTTTATTTATCGTATTAAAAATTAAGGTTTTGCGCTTATTGGTTTTGTATAAAGACCTTATAATCCCATGGCTTGAGCTGCAAAGTAGTACCACTGGACAAGGTAATTTTTTCTCCAGTGAAATATTCTGTGTACTGTGCCGGTCCAAGACTGGACTTTATCCTAGCACTCACAGCCGTGTCCGAGAAATTAAAGATTGCAATAAGAGTATCTTCACTAGCATAACGAGTCATAGCAAAGACATGTGCAGGATCAGAAGTTGCCAGCAGCTTAAACCCGCCGCGTATAGGTCCCCCGCGCAGGGCAGCGTGCGTATGCTTAAGACCTGTCAGTTTCTTATAAAGGGCGGTCATCTCACATTCTTTCCACTGGATCTGGTCCTTGTCAAAAAACTTAAGCCTATGATCCAGGCATGCCTCCTGGCCACTGTAGATCAAAGGTATATCTGGCACAAGAAAAGTGAAAACTGCGAATGTTTTATAACTATGCTGCATACGTTCATAGACAGTACCATTCCAGCTATTCTCGTCATGGTTGGATGTAAAATTCATTCTCATAGCACGCCGGGGAAACTGGCGGGCATGGCCGTGGAAATACTTGCTCAGCTCTCGTGCATCCATTTTCCCTTGAGAAATCTGGTTCATTATGTGGTGCAGGTGCCAGCCGTAATAAGCATCAAAAGCCGAATGCATTAGCCCTGGTGTCTCTGCCTCTGCAAGCATAAACACTGGCTTGATTTTATTTAGCTCCACACGTGCCGAATCCCAGAAATCAGTAGGCACCTCCATTGCCACATCACAACGGAAGCCGTCAATATCAAACACTTTCACCCAATACTTCATGGCATTGACCATCTCGTCGCGCATCTGCTTGTTGTCATAATTAAGCTCCACAACATCTGTCCAGTCAAATGGTGAATGCAGCGAACCATCCTCATTGTGCACATACCAGTCAGGATGTTCTTTTACCCAGGGATTGTCCCAGGCAGTATGATTAGCCACCCAGTCCAGTATTACAAGCATGCCATTACGGTGTGCGGTCTGGATAAGACTATGCAGGTCATCGGCCGTGCCGTACTCGGGGTTTATTCCGTAATAATCCTTGACAGAATAATAACTTCCGAGCTTACCTTTGCGGTTTACCTCTCCGATTGGGTGAATGGGCATTAGCCAGAGGATATCCACGCCTAGCTGGCGCAAACGGGGGATATGTTTCTCAAATGCGCGGAAAGTACCTTCCGGGGTGTATTGCCTAATGTTTACTTCGTATATTACCGAGGAGGACACACGGTCATGAAGGAAATCAGTGTCCTGCGGCAGGGTATCTGCCTGGTGTTTACAACCCAATCCAAAGAACATTATGCCAAAAATTAGCGCAAAAAACATTAAATTATTGTATTTCATATTTTTACGTTTTAGTTTTCTAAAATCAAGAAGCTTAATTGAGGCAAAATTACTGTCATACAATTACCAGTGAAATCAAATTCGCCATTACCAATGACTTTATGAAATTCCTCACCAGAGAAACGCAACGGCAATTTAAACGGTGCAATTCTATAGTCACGGGCACGATTTATAACCACGATTATAGTTTTATCAAAATAACTACGCGAATAGGCAATCAAATCATCATCAGTATAAAGCCATTTAAAATCACCGTAAATAAGAGGTAAAGACGAACGCCTCAAATGAATAAGACGGCTAGCCTCTTGTTTGAGCCACCTCTGGTGACGGTTTAGCCCCTCAAAAACCATCATTCTACGGTTGTCCGGGTCATTTCCTCCAGGCATGCCAATTTCATCCCCATAATACACGACAGGCACACCTGGTATTGTTGTAATAAAGGCAAAGAGTTGAGCCATACGGTAATATCCAATGGTGTCGCCGACCTCAATGTCACGTGTCCAACCTGCTACTTTAGGATCTTCGTCAAAGCGCAGGGAACCAGAAGCATAAGAGATAAAACGGCCGCGGTCCTGGTTGCCAGTGATATAACCCATCAGGTTGTGCCAACCATAGTATTTAAAGCTAGTTGAGAGCACATTACGCAGGTTAGTAAAAGTATTATCTCCTGCCAGTGCTGTGATGAGTGCATCGTAAACATTGAAGTCAAACTGTGCATCCAGCAATCCAGTGCCTAGATAGCTGGAGATAAGCTCCGGGCTGCCGTATGTCTCGCCTATCTGGTAAACTTTGCGGTTCTCAGGTATCTCCACCTGAAGCTTAAGCTTGCGCGTAAGTGTGCGCCAGAAAACAAGCGGCACATGCTTGGCGGCATCATGACGGAAGCCGTCCAGACCAAAAGTCTTTATCCACCACACGGCCGAATCGGTGACCATTTCATAAACCTCAGGACGTGAGTTGTCAATAGTTGGCAGGAATACATCAAACCATGTTGTCAGGCGGTGTGTGTCCCATTTCTCTGTGTTAAGTGTACCATCAGGCAGGTAAAGATTTGTTGTCCAGTCTGGATGCTTACGGTAAAACCAGCTTTTCTCATGCACATGATGCGAAACAAAGTCAATAATCAGGTTTTTGTCCTTCTGGTGAAGCAAGGACACAAGTTCTTTGAGATCCTGTTCTGTACCAAAGCGCCTGTCCACACCTGTAAAATAAATAGGCCAATAACCGTGGTAAGCCGAAAATTTTGTCTCAGGATTAGGCCAATGACCGTAAGCACCGTGCACATTACGCATAATAGGTGATATCCACAGGGTATTGACTCCCAATGAGTCAAAATACCCCCTTTTTACCTGCTGGATAATTCCTCCCAGGTCTCCACCCATGAAATTGGCCTTGGGCAAGACGCTGCCGTCTGTGATAGGTTCATCGTTGCTCTTGTCGCCATTGTAGAAACGGTCAACAAAGACATTATAGATGACGGCCGCATGGTAGTCGGTGCGTGTCAGCTGGCCGGGCGAGGACACAGGCTCGCCATAGTCTAGCGGTATAAGCAAATCATTAGAAATGCCGTAGTGGTTAGCTGCATAAACGCGCAAATATGTCCGTTTCTCCTCTCTTGCCTGGGCCGGAATTTTTATCCTAATGCTATTGCCTGCAATTTTCACATAATTATGAGGTAGCAGGTAATTCTGGTAAAAGACCTGCAATTGGTCAAAAGGCTTATCCGATGCTATGAGGACAGAGTTTTTATTATAACGCACTGTGTACAAATAGGGTAGCTTATCCGGATCCTGGTTTCCGACTTTTAACACTGAGTTGAAGCCACCCATACCATTGCTAATCTTCTCAGGGTTATCAGGGTCAAGATGGTCCTGTCCATCCAAGACAAGTAAATACTGGTATTGTCCGGGCTCGAGTAATAAGCCAACTTTCCAGGTACTATCTTCTGGGACAAATGTCAGAGGTGTAGCTGTGGCGTTCCAGGCATTCATCTCGCCACGGATGTATACTGATTTATATTTTTTGCCATGAGGATCAAAGGTGAATGTATATTTGATTTTACGGGATTTTCTAACAGGGATTGAATAACGGTAGCCACGGGCATAAACATCCAATGTCATGAGCCATGGCAGGCTATCGGCGTTAACCTTGAGGGCAACCTTGCCTGTGCGGCCGAATTGCAAAAGGTCTAGACCTTCAGGGGCTTTAACACTATCAATCACTTCAGG
>JALWNS010000225.1:8504-17441 GCA_027083655.1 Bacteroidales bacterium
TCAGGTCTGGGAAAATAGTCTGAAAGAAAAACAGGTGTAATATCTTCTTTGAGCTGGATAGGAGTAGCCAGGGCCAAAAGATCTGGTTTTCCGGGCAGGTTGAGCTTTTGTGGTGCGTTACACGCTGCCAGAACAAGGGAGAGAATTATTATGTAAAAAAATCTTTTCATCTGCTTGTATTTTTAGTTTTGTTGCCTTGAAAGTGGAAGCTTACTATCACTCCAAAGCTTAAAAGAAAAAGGTGGCAGCCATTGTACAGAGCCACCACCTGTTTTTAGTTCAAAACATGCTCTACATTATGCACAAGTGTCTGACCTGGTTCAATTGTATAATCATTATCATACAACAACAGGTCTATTGGTGTGCTTGATTCGTTAGTTATTTTGACTTGTGATTGGTCCACCCAGATTTTCAAAAGCCACTGGCGGAAACGTATCTTGAAAGAAAAAGCTTTCCAATGGCGTGGCATAAAAGGAGCAAAAGATATTTTGTTATCCTTAATCCTCATTCCTCCAAATCCATAAGTAATGCTCATCCATGTACCTGCCATACTAGTCACATGCAATCCCTGGTGTACCTCATTGTTATAATCATCAAGATCCAGGCGTGCAGTCCGCAGGTATAGTTCATAAGCTTTTTCCTCTTTGCCTATCTTGGATGCAACAATGGAATAAACACTTGGAGAAAGAGAAGATTCGTGGACAGTCATAGGCTCGTAAAACTCAAAATTCCGTCTCAGTGTCTCCACATCAAAATGATCCTCGAAGAAAAACAAACCCTGTAGCACATCTGCCTGCTTGATATAGCACGAACGCAGTATCCTGTCCCATGACCAGTGCTGGGAAATTGGCCTCTCTTCTGGAGGAATCTCGTCCACAGTCTTTAGCTCTTTATCCAGGAAAGCTTCTTGCTGGAGGAATACCTTACGCTCAGGATCGTAAGGATAATACATGTTCTGTATTACATCTTGCCAATGGTTAACTTCTGCATCATAGTCAAAATTCACTTTCTCAACAATTCTATTGTAATCATTAAGATAATTATCCCTAACATATTCCAGTACCTCAATTGTATATTGCAATGTCCAGACTGCCAGATAGTTGGTATACCAGTTATTATTCACGTTGTTTTCATACTCATTAGGTCCTGTGACGCCAAGCATAACATATTTTTGCTTAGGCACAGACCAATTAACGCGTTGGGCCCAAAAGCGCGAGATTGCTATTAAGACCTCGAGACCATATTTTGCAAGGTATTCAGGATCATTGTTGTAGCGAACATAATTGTATATTGCATAAGCAATTGCACCATTACGGTGTATTTCTTCGAACGTTATTTCCCATTCGTTATGACATTCTTCTCCATTGATAGTAACCATAGGGTAAAGGGCGGCACCACCGCTGAAGCCAAGCTTCTGTGCGTTTTCAATAGCCTTTTCTAGGTGCCGATAACGGTAAAGTACTAAGTTTCTAGCAACTTTGGGCTCTGATGTACTCATATAAAAAGGCAAACAAAAAGCCTCTGTATCCCAGTATGTTACCCCACCGTATTTCTCTCCTGTGAAACCTTTAGGACCAATATTCAGGCGCTCGTCTTTGCCAGTATAGGTCTGGTTGAGCTGGAAAATATTAAACCTGATACCTTGCTGTGCTGCAACATCACCTTCTATAACAATGTCGCTATCACGCCATTTCTCCTCCCAGGCCTGTGCATGTTCACTGAATAACTGTTCAAAGCCCTTGTCCAGGGCATATCGCAGGTTATCAAAAGCCCCGTTCAGTAAACTTTCGCCTTTTTCGTAATACAAGGAGCTAGTAACAGACACATATTTGTAAATCTCAACAGGCACATTTTCCACAACAGGCAGAGTATAAACAAGTCCCACATATTTATCCGATTCCAAGCGCGCTATCTTAACAGGCTTTATCTCCCTACCCTCTGAGCTAAACTTGGCACTAAAAGTATTTGCCACATGGAAAAATGTCTTCTTGGTCTCTGTGACTACATACGGAAATGGATCAAAACCACGGCTTACCTCTGTCCAGAACTTCTCGCCATAATTAGCATCACGGTTCATTACATCTCCATCAATGTCAAAAAGCACTTCTATATTTCCCGAGAAATTAAGCGGCGTAATGACGTATTTGATCAAACCAATCTCATCATTAACGATACTGAGCAGTCTAATAGACTCTACCTTAACCTTTTTACCACTCTTGAGAATAGCCACAAACTGCTTGGCAAAATAACCATGCTTCATATTAAGCTCACGGCGGAAATCCTCTAATGTGACCTCATACAAATCCAGCTTCTCACCATCAATAGTTATCTTAATACCACGCCAATCAGGTGCGTTAATAACTTTTGCAAAATATTCCGGATATCCGTTTTTCCACCAGCCAACCTTTGTCTTGTCAGGATAATAGACACCTGCAATGTAAGTACCTTGTAAAGATGGGCCTGAAAAATATTCCTCAAAATTACCGCGATGTCCCATTTTTCCATTACCCAGGCTAAAAATACTTTCATAGCCTTCGTTTAGACTAAAATCAGTATCCTCTGTAATAATTTTCCAAGTATCATGTATAATTTTTGGTTTCATAAGCTTTGTTGTCTTTATCTGTTTGTATGGTTGGCTAACTTTATTAAAAAAACTAAAACACAGAAAATTACAAAAAATTGGCTGCCTCCCCTGTAGAGGAAGCAGCCAGTAAAATGCGTCAACGAGCAATTAATTACTTAACTGTTGTAGTCAGATCCAGAGTTGGATTTGCAAAGTCTCCATCAATAGAGAAAGTTACATCATACTGGGCATCGTTGGTAACACCAACATTACTATTGCCTGGATCATTGATATTAGCAGCACCATCACCAGAGAAAGTCAGCTCATTATAACCATAGTTTGTTCCCCAGTCATGGTCAACGCGGATCTTGAACTCACCACCACCGATGAAGTAAAGTCCAGCGTATGTAAATGTATAAACATTATTGTTTACTCCCTGGTATGTCATATCAAAGTCAACATCCCAGTTAGTAGCAGACTGTGTTGTGTCATTGTTTATATAAAATGCACTACCTATCAAGCTATAAGTATGATTGCTTGGATTATCTGCAGGTGGTGTGTAGTCCTGGAGATAAGTAAATGTTACAGTTGCAGCGAACTCCAGACCATTGTAGTCGAACTTAATATTGTAAATCTTATCACTACCTGATACGAAGTTGTCTGTACCACTTATATCCTGGTTATCTCCTGCAGTAGTTGTATTACCAGCACCCCAGTTTACACCCCAATCATGGTTTTTACGGAATTTGAATTCACCACCATTTGTAAGAATGATAGAATCTGCTTCGAATGAATATACATAGTTGCTCTCACCAAGGTAAGTAAGATCATAATCTTCAGACCAAGCGGATAACATAACAGGCACACCATTATTCATGTATCCAATACCAGAACCGATTAAACTAATTGTATCACCAGAGATATCATCAGGGTTCAGGTCACCGGTTTTCTCCATAGTAGCTGTGAACTTGTCTCCATATGTGTAAGTAAGAGTGATTGTGTAGATACCTGGCTGATCAACGCTAATATTTGCGCCACCTGGTGTGAGCTCGTCAAGTGATCCTCCAAGGTTTGTGAAGAACTTAGGTTCACCATTAGCCTCTGCATCTGGATCAGCGAAATAGTATGTCCACCAATGGTTGAAACGGAATTTGAAGCTTGCCGGTCTCATAGCAGCGCCTTCTATCTTCCACTGGCCACCGTCTTTGTCCAGGGAAACCTGTGTTAGCTCTTGCTGAGAGTCATCTGTCCATCCACCATCAGTTGCATCACCGATTATTGACCAATTTTCTACGCGGAGCATGTAGATTTTATTTCCAGGGAAATAAACAACAACAAGGTAGAGGCCATCCTTTGGAACGCTGAATTCTCCACCATCCTGCTTTATGGAAGCTTTCATTACAGTATCACCGCGTACTTGTGTCCAATCGCCATCAATACCCCAGACAATTGTCTGTGAACCAGCCTGTTGTTTGATAATAAAGCCTCCGCCATTAGCTGTCAGATATACATATTTCTGGAACAAGCCTTCCATTGGCTGTGCAGAGAAACCATCTCCTTCCACATAGCCCTGCTCTAACATGTTGTCTAATACCATGCTATCGACAGGAGCAGAGCCACCTACCAAATAATAACCATCCTCTACAAGAACAGTTGGTAGAGGTTCTTCCTTCTTACAGGAAGTAAAGATAATTGCAAAAGCGAGCAATAAGCCCAGAATACCAAATAATCTTTTCATAGTTGTTTAATTTTTGGGTTTTGTTTTAAGTTTATAATGCCCTTATTCCTGAATATCTTCAGGTGGTAGAGCAAGGTTTGGATTTGATTCAATAGCCCATTTGGGTATTGGGAATATTGATTTATCTTCTGTATCTGCTGGTTTCTCCCACCACTGATCACCAAATTTGCCAAAGCGGATAAGATCCTGGCGGCGTGATGCTTCCCAGAACATCTCACGGCCACGTTCGGCAAGTAATGAATCCAGGGGTACAGAGCTCCAGTCTGGTAGCCCTGCACGAGTGCGTATCTGATTAACCAAATCAACCGCCGTCGGGTCAGCCTCTCCATTTAAGCGGATAAGTGCTTCGGCTTTCATCAACAAAACATCTGCATAACGGAAGATTGGATAATCATTACTGAGGTTGTCTGTAGCACCAAGCTTGACCTCAAACTTAACAACACGGGCACCAGACATACGGATCTCTTCCAATGTATAATTCTCTGCAGTCATATACAGGGCTGGTATATGAGGGTCAAAGACCAGTGGTGCGTCATTTGCTCCTGGGTCTGTCAGAGGCTGGCCAGTGTAAGAATACTGCTGGCCTACAAGGAACATCTCTTTGCGCTTATCCTGGTCAGAGTATGTGTTATAGAAGTCTTCCTGTACTGCAAAACCGTTCCAGGGTTTTACAGGCATGTTAAAAGTCTTCTGGCTCTCATAATGTAGGGTACGCATGTGCAGGTTAAAGCCTTTGTAAGTATTCTCATCATAACCTATTGTAAAGATGTTCTCTACACTTGCCTCATTCTGTGTAACAAAAGGAGCCAATGGGTCAGCCTCTAGATCATAAACACCCAGATTTATTACACTATCACAATAATCAACGACTTTCTGGTAATAATAGTTTTCTGGTTGTGTCATGTGCGTTCCCAAATAAACAGGAGCATTAAGATAAAGCCTTGCCAGAAGTGTGAAAGCCATACCCTTGGTTACAGAGTATTTAGATCCTGTCTCTGGCAAGTAGGGCAAAGCATCCTCTACGTCCTTAACGATTCTCTCCCATATCTGGTAACGGTAATTACGAACAGGATTTGCAGGGGCATTAGAGAATGAAGTTATAAAGGGTACATCTCCATAATTATCTATCAGAAGCCAATAATAAAACGAACGCATCACTTTAACTTTCGCCTGTGTAACTAAGGCTGCCTCATTACCAGCATCTACTGATGGCTGCACAAACTCTATAAGCTTATTAGCCTCAAAGACGCCTTTATTAAACCAATACCACATGCTATTGATAGCCTCAATATCATTATTAGTTTCGCTCCACTCATGGCGATGAAGAGCTATCCATTTGCCACCATCATACCAGTCCTGGTCACGTGTTGGACAGGTGACTTCGTCTGAAGTTATTTCCTGTGCAAACCACCAACCACCCCAATCCAGAAACTGTTGCATAGGGCTAAAAACAGGTATCATCATCAGGGCTGCCTGAGTCTCATTCTCAGGAAACTTATCTTCTGGTATGCGGTCGTATAATCTTGTCGTCAAATCTGTACAAGACGTTAGCAGTAATGTAGCTATTGAAAATATGTATAACAGCTTTTTCATTTTTATTTTGATTTTTGATTAATTAGAAGACTAAATTAATGCCAACTACATATGTACGTGCCTTAGGATAAGTATTGTACATATCAATTCCAAAAGACAATCCTTCATAAGAAACTTCAGGATCAACTCCTGTATAGCCAGTTATTAACAAAGGATTGTCAGATGCAAAATAAATCCTTGCCTTTTTAACCCATTTGACACGTGTTGTATTGAAATTATAGCCTATATTTATGTTGTCTATACGGAAAAATGTTCCATCTTCGAGGTAATAACTACTAATTGTAGGAGCTGCTTTCAGTCCTCTCTGTGCTTCATCCAGGGCTGAACGTAAAACATTCAAGTTTGGCAACCATATCGGGTTTCCAAAGACCATACGAGTTACATTGTATACGCTAAAACCATATACAAGACGTGAAGATATACTCATATCAACCCTCTTGAAAAACTTGAGACTATTAGACCAACCAATACTAAAGCGTGGCAAGGCATGACCCACTACACGGCGCTCGGCCTGTGAAACAAACCTCGTCACACCACCTGCCTCTGTGTAAAAGAGGAAATAACCATCTTCAGACAGACCGGCATATTCTGGCAGATAAAATGTACCTAGCTCATAACCAGGTGCAATGATCTGTGTCCAGTTCTCCTGGCCAACCAAACCACGGCCAGAGATCCAACCTTCGTGAATGGCAGACCACTCATACTGGTCATTTGATAAGCTAACAATACGTTGGCGGTTACGAGAGAAGTTGAGTACCGTGCGCCATTCAAAATTCCTCTTGTTAATAACAAAAGCCTGGAGATTCAACTCAAAGCCTTCATTACGGATAGTCCCCACATTGGCATATGTACGGCTTACTGGGTTTGGTGGCACTGGAACAGAATACTGTGCTAACAGGTCAAATGTAGTCTTATTGTAGTATTCAAAACTACCTTGTATCCGGTTGTCTAGAAAACCATAGTCAATACCTATATTGAGCTCTGCGTTCTGCTCCCATTTCAGGTCTGGGTTAGCGTTGTGGCTGGCTTCAAAACTTATAGCATCCTCACCTGTCTCTGGGTTAGGAGCAGTACCGGCAGGTCCATACGAGATGACATTCAGATAATCACCAATATTCTGGTTACCTGCTAGACCATAACCCGCGCGCAGCTTCAACTGGCTAATGAAGTGAACACCCTGCATGAATGGTTCGTTGCGGATATTCCACGCAACAGATGCTGAAGGGAACCAACCCCATTTATTATTCTCACCAAACTTGGTAGAACCATCACGACGGACAGTGACCGTCAGATAATAACGCTGTTTGTAGTTATAAACAACACGGCCAAAGAATGAAATCAACCGGCTCTGGCCTTTGTACGAACCAATATCACCAACATTTACATTGTTCAAAACGCCAAGGTTGTTGGACTGTACATAGTTAGAAAGAGGTTCCTTACCCTGGGCCCACAGTCCATCGTAATCATCTTGCTGGAAAGAATAACCCAGGACAGTGTTTAGATTGTGTCCGCCAAAACTGTTATCATACTTGATAGTTGTCTCCAGTACCTTTGACTGGAAGTTATTATATGCTCTCTTGGCATAACCCTGTGTTGTTCCACCTAGCAGGGTTGTAGGCTCAAAGTAAAATGTCTCGTCATCATTACGCACATAACCAATGTTCACTCCCAATCTAAGTCCTTCTATAATTGTGTATTCTGTATTCAAATCGGCACGATAACGCTTAGCATCGCGATGGTTCTGTATCATATCTATCAAAGCAACAGGGTTATAATAATTAAAGTCACGGCTTATCTCGTAATAATTACCATCATCTGTATAGATAGGGTCAGTAGGGTTGCGCTGATAGGCTTGATAGAGGACATCAGTTGGTCCCCATCCACCATAATTTATATAATTATTTGCCTCAAAAGTCGCACTGATTGCACCATATACATGTAGCTTACCATTCATAGCCTTTTGATCTATAGTCAAATATGCTATATCACGGGTTTTATCAGATCCTTTAATCAACCCTTCAATAGCACTATGAGTGACCGATGCCCGGTAAGAACCATAATCACCTCCTCCTGAGATAGCAAAATTATTAGAATATGAAATTGCATTACGGAATATAGCATCTTGCCAGTCTGTGCTAGCACCACCATCCTGGAAGCTCAATCCATTCTCCTCAACATATTGGCGGAGCTCATCAGCTGATAACAGGTCCAGCCTCTTAGCTACTTGATCCATTGATACGTATGAATTAACAGCAACAGAGGTATGATTGCGCGCACCCTTCTTTGTTGTAATAATAATCACACCATTAGCGCCGCGTGATCCGTAAATAGCAGTAGAAGAAGCATCTTTCAGAACATTAATAGAAGCTATATCTTCTGGTGCAATTGTGGTAGGGTCTGCCCCGGGTACACCATCAATTACATATAATGGAGCAGTACTTGAATACAAACCTGCCTGACCACGTATCTTAACGGAAAAACCTGCGTTTGGGTCACCTCCTTTCTTGGTGATAAGCACACCTGCTGCCTTACCTTGTAAAGCCTGTATAGGATCTTGAAGCACACCCTGTATCAAATCATCAGATCCGACCTGTAAAACTGCCCCGGTCTTATCACTCTTCTTTTGCACACCATAACCAATAACTACTACATCCTCCAGGCGCTGGGCTTCTTCCTCCATGGTGACATTAACAACATTGCCCGTAATAGGCACCTCAACTGTCTTCATACCAATCATTGAGAAGACCAAAATCTTTGCATCATTAGGTACTTCCAGGGAATATTTACCATCAAAATCTGTTATTGTACCAATATTGGTACCCTTTACTACAACCGAAACTCCCGGAAGTGATATACCTTTTTTGTCAACCACCTGTCCTGTTATTACTCTCTGGGCATATGTCGAAAATCCCATAAAGACAAACAGGAGGAATAATAAAATTTTAGCTTTCATTATTTTTTCCAACATATTTTTGTAATTTAGTGATGTTGTGTTCTATTTCAAATTTATTAAATAAAAAAGTTTTAATAAACTGAATTAGAA
>JALWNS010000226.1:0-3442 GCA_027083655.1 Bacteroidales bacterium
ATTTAAATCTTTATTCAATAACAGATTTTACAGCGGCGATAGCCCCGGCGCCTGGCCTCCTGCTCGCTGACCTTCACTATCGTATGCCTACAGCGGCTCAGACCTCTACAATTTGGATTGCTATGATAAGCATAAGCATTGGGGCTCAAGCAAATATAAACCATTGGGCTGGGACGGGGCGAAGGATAATAAGCAGAATGGTTCTGGGGTCTAACCGTACGGCTGGAATAAGCTCCTCCATAAGATGGTTTTACCTGCACGAAATAACGCAAGAAAATATATCCTTCTTTGTCCCCTGTCCTGGCATAAGCCCAATCACCATACCTGGCCAAAACTTCTACATGCTGGCCATAGGATAAATGTTTTACCACGCTAGAGGTGAAAGAGGCCTTCTCATACAGGTTAGCACCGTCATAACGCAGTACTTTGTATAATTGCTGACCCTGTGCCAACCCCAGGGTTATTACGACAAAGAGAAAAGAAAGAAAATGTATTTTGTGTGCCTTGCCATTGCTATTATTTTTTATAATCAGGATTTGGTATAAGGTCCATACCACATACAGGGCATTTGCCAGGTTTGTCCGACCCACTACCTGGGCAATGGTTAGGACAGATATAAGGAGCAGTGTAATCATAATCAGACACGGTTATATTATACTCCTGTCCGTTGTACTCAGGCATGGTGTCATGCTGGTCAACAACGGCACTATCTGCCACCTTTTCTGTCACTTCGGCCTGCTGCCGCACCTGGTCATCTTTAGCACCGGTCTTCTGATGTCTCTGGCAACCACTGAATACCAGCAACAGGGCTATGAGATAAATTAGCTTTTTCATTTGCATATTTCTTTTTTAATTTCACTGCAAAGTTAAAAATTTAACCATATTACAGATGAAAAACTTGCTCACTGTCCTGTCGTTCATAATATTAAGCCTAACTACAAGCTTTGCACAGAGCCAGGTCAAACTAATTGTAGGTATTGTAGTAGAGCAAATGCGGTTTGATTTTCTCACTCGCTACTGGGATAAATATTCAGATAATGGCTTCAAGCGCCTATTCCGCGAAGGCACAGTTTTTTACAACGCAGGATATGATTACCTAAACATTAATTCTGCCACATCATACACCAATATTGCCACAGGCACACATCCATATATCCATGGCATTATTGGCAGCCAATGGTACGACCGCACACACGGCACAATAGTCAACTGTGTATATGATCCCGAGACTGTAACCATTGGCACCAAACAAATGGAGACTGCCGGCAGCCCTAGGAAAATTATGGCATACACCTTCTCTGACCAGCTATCGCTCTCCACACTCGGACAATCACAGATAGTGGTCATTGCGCCCCAGAAGGAAGCTGCAATACTGAGTGGAGGACATTTTGCCGATTATGTGCTATGGTTTGATGACCACTCGGGTAAGTGGATAACAAGCTCGTATTACACACAATCCACAATGGAACTCCCGCAATGGGTGAAAGATTTTAACGCGCTCCGCCTTCCTGCCACCTACCTGAACAACACCTGGACAACGAGCCTGCCCATTAACCAGTACACAGAGAGCCTACCCGATGCTACAATAACAGAAAAAGGCATCGCAGGACAGACCACATTCCCCTACAACCTCCAGGTGCTCAAAACAAAGGTGCAGAACCGTTATGACCTTTTGCAGCATACTCCCTTTTTCAACACTTACACAAAAGACCTGGCTCTAAATGCCATTATTAACCTGGGTCTTGGTAAAGACAACATACCAGACTATCTACTCATTAGCTTCCAGGCAAATAGCAATATTAGCAAAGTATTTGGCATAAGGTCAGTGGAGATAGAAGACGCTTACCTCAAGCTAGACAAAGACCTCTCGCACCTCCTACAGACATTGGACGACATTGTGGGCCGCGACAATTACGTTGTTTTCCTCACATCAGACCGTGGAGCCTGCGACAATCCCAACATGCTCAAAAACCTCGGCCAGGAAGTCTATTTCTTCCAGACCCGGGCCAACCAGGTATTGCTTGACGCATACCTGCGTGCTATCTACAGGCAGACAGGATTGGTGGACAAAATACTTGACAACCAGATATACCTTAATCAGCAATGGATAGACCGAAGCCGCACTGATCCCCTGGAAATTCAACGCCTGGCAGCTGACTTTTTCATGCAGATAAAAGCCGTGCAGATAGCCGTACCAACTCAATTGCTTATGAACAATAGCTTCTCGTCAGATCTGCTCTACTATGCGTATCATAGCTATTATCCAGGGCGTAGCGGGGATATTATTTTTACTCTCTCGTCCAATGCATTCCTTGAGACACAGGATGGCTTCCTGCCTTCCTTCTCCCAATGCTACTGCAATGACAATAACAACAACCACCTGCCACTGATATTCTTTGGCGGAGGGATACCACACCGCAGCGTTTACCGTCATGTGGACATCACTAGCATAGCACCGACGCTCAGCGCCCTGCTAAAAATCCAGCTACCGCAGAACGCCACTGCACCCGTGCTGGACGAGGTCATGGTCATGCGATGAGTGCCGTCGGGCACACCGGAGAGGCGCGAGGCGATGCTACGAGCACACCGGAGCAGAGCAAAGCAGTCATGCGATGACACCGAGGCAGAGCAAAGCAGCGAAGTTTGTTAGGAGTCGCTATGGTTACTCTCTGATGTGGTTAGGTCCCCTGGGTTTGTGTGCCTTGCGGCACTCTGTGCCCCGCAATCCCTTACAGGGCACAGACAGGGTCATGGCTATGCCATTGTATTGTGTACATCCCTACCCTCCTGACCCGAAAGCCGTTAGGCTTGACCCAAAAGCAGGCGTCGTATGGAAATGCCACGCATGGGAATGGCTACAAAATCATGAAAGTAGCAGGACGAAGCGACAAAGCCTGTTAGTCGTCGATGTGGTTAGCTCCCCTTTACCCGCCGAACCTCTTAAGTGCCCAGGCAGGTTTGTGTGCCTTGCAGCACTTTGTGCCCCGCAATCCCTTACAGGGCACAGTATAGGGTCATGGCTACGCCATTGTGTTATGTGCATCTTTGCACACTTGTACAAAAAGCCGTCAGGCTTGACATAAATAGCAGGCGTATGAAAATGCAACGCCTGGGATATGGCTACAAAATCATGAAAGTAGCAGGACGAAGCGACAAAGCCTGTTAGTTGTCGCTGCTGTAGTTTCACCGTTACCCGGCGACCCGCTAAAAGCGGTCTGGCGGGTTGTACGACGGTTTTTCGCCTAGGCGAAAAAGGAAAAAAACGCTAAGTTTGCTCGCATGTGGCTGCGTCCCTTGCCACAACTCGCACTATAGCGATTTTTCCCCTGACCTGAGCCTAGGACTGGATTGTGAACTAAAAAGGCAAGGCAAGACGCAAACCGTAGTCGTACCATCTGCCGTCAGGGTCGTTGCTGAGGCGGATAGCCACGCGGGCGTAAAC
>JALWNS010000226.1:3452-4520 GCA_027083655.1 Bacteroidales bacterium
TTAACGGCGATGCTGCTCCACGACCCGCCACGTAAAACACGGTAAGAGCCCTGGCTAGGTCCCATTGGATTTTTTCTTGGGCTCTTGCTATAATAATTCCTATCGTACCAATCCCAGCACCACTCCCATACATTGCCGCTCATATCATACAGACCTAGCTCATTTGGCTTCTTCTGTCCTACTGGATGTGTTTTTCTATCTGAGTTATCATAATACCAGGCAACCTCATCAATATTATCACTTCCGGCATATTCATATCCACGGGATTTACGTCCTCCACGGGCAGCATACTCCCACTGCGCCTCTGTTGGCAGGCGAAAGCCATTGGCAGTGGTATCTATTGAAACTTTAGTACCTGATATTATATAGTAAGGTTTGCGCCCAGTCATTTCGCTAAGTTTATTACAAAACCTGACCGCATCATACCAGGAAACTTGTTCCACTGGGCAATCATCACAACCTTTGAAATAGCTTGGATTATTACCCATTACAGTCTCCCATAATTTCTGCGTCACTTCATATTTACCAATAAAAAAACTACTTAACGTAACAGAATGCACAGGTCTTTCGTCTGAATCTCCATTATTACTACCCATCTGGAAAGTACCACCTTCTACAAAAACCATGGGATACTCGACGCCTTTAACTTTGACTACAAGACTGCTTTGTCCTGTTGTATCTTCAGTAACTTCATGGGAATGAGACAACGATGTATCTGGTGGTGGAATTTGAATTTCTTGAGATGTATCGTTAGGTTGCTCTGCTGAAGTATTTGTATTGAACTGATGTTCATTTAACCTGTGTTTTATGTGTATATTATTGATAAATAACACTAAAACCAGTATAGATAATGCAAAAGTAATCAAATACCAGTAAGGTCGTGTTTTATATTCTTCTTTTTTATATACCTGTGTGTTTTTTAATGCTTGCAATTCTTTTTCTCTGAAGAATATTTTCTGCTGCAAAGTTTTATTCTCCTCTTTTAATTGCTCTGTTCGGGTTACTAACTCTTTTATTTGTTTTTCATAATCATTTATCTTTTTCTCTAAGTCATTAATTTGTACTTTT
>JALWNS010000227.1 GCA_027083655.1 Bacteroidales bacterium
CTTAATAGGTGGTGCGGCACAAATAGGCATTATGACCGCATTTATAGTGGCGAAGATGATGGGTTTTAACATATTTCAAGCAGCTTCAATAGGAATTATCGGTGGGGCAGATGGTCCTACTTCGATATTTTTAACATCGCGTCTTGCACCTGATATCTTGGGAACAGTTGCAGTCGCGGCCTATACCTACATTGCCCTTATTCCATTTATAGAGCCACCTATTCAAAGACTATTCACGACGAAAAAGGAAAGACGAATAAGGATGAAACAGGCGAGAATAGAAACAAAAAAGGAAAGAATTATATGATGGTTGGCAAAGAGCTATAAAAATGGTACGTTTGCGCTGAGATTTGAACAATTTTTGATTTATAAATTTAAACAGTTAGAAACAAAAGATGCTAGATAAGTTTAAAACATTTCTCGTTAAAAATTTAGAGCTTAGAGAAAAGGAAGTTGAGATATTTGTCTTGCTATTTTTGCATAGTTTTTTCATTGGTTGGTTTGTTGCTTTTTATTTTGTTTCGGCCAACTCTGTGTTTATTGTTAATTATGGTAGCCAGCAACTTCCTTATGCATATATCTTAGCTGGTATTTTTGGATATCTGACAAGCACACTATATTCTGTAGCGCAGAAATATGTTAATAGTAAAGCTTTATTTCTGGGAGCTTTGCTGTTCATGTTTTTTATTAGCCTTATCGGGCCGTTGGGCTTACATTTTGTTTCTGAAAAATACCTTAGCATCTTCGTGTTTATTTGGGCATGGCCATTTATCTCACTTTCGTCTATAGAATTAGGTGGTCTGGCCATTCGGTTTCTAAACTTAGCCCAGGTTAAGCGCCTTTATGGCCTGTTTAATATGGGCGGGGTGTTGGCTGCTATATTGAGCTACTTTGCTATACCATTCCTTAAGAAAGCAGTGCCACATATTTATGATTTGTTGTACATTGGTGCAGGAGCCTTAGTCTTTGCTATTTTAATTCTTTTCTGGATATACAAAGTTTCGGGCGAACAAGAGGATATTAAAATATCTGCACGTCAAAAGCAACAAAAGCCAAAGATTAGTTTTTTCTCATTGCTCAAAGAGAAGTATTTTGTCTGGATATTTCTGGCGGCTACCCTGTCTATGTCAATGATTTACCTTGTTGACTTTGGTTTTTTGTCTTCTGTCAAAATCTCTATTCAGCCAGAGCATGTAGCACAATACCTGTCCATTGTGTTCGGAGCACTAAAGGTTGGGGAGTTGATCATTTCTTATTACTCAAGACGCCTGCTTAGCCATTATGGTGTAAAATTGGGACTTACTGCCTTACCTTTAACAATAGCCTTTTTGACATTTCTGGCAATAATTGTAGCATTTACACTGGGCGTCAAAGCAGTGCTATTCCTTGTGATAATGACATTGCTCAAATCATTCGAGCGTATCATCCGCCGTGGTTTGGACGATCCGTCTTTTAATATTCTGTACCAACCATTGCCTGAGGATAAGAAGCTTGCAGTCCAGGTACGTGTGGGCGTTGTTATGCAACTGGCTATTGGTATAGCAGGTGTACTTTTGTGGTTAGCAAATAAAATTTTGGTTACCAAAGATGGTTTTCAATTGCAATATTATCCATTACTGATTTTCCCAGTTGTACTCTTCTGGGTCTATGTAGCTATTAACCTTTATCGATCATACAAAGACAAAATCCGCGAAATACTTGCCGAAATTAGTAAAGACAAACGAAGGGGCACAGACAAATACCAGTATGGTAGCGAGATTTTGAAGAAACGCCTCGTGTCAGAAGAAAAAGACCTGGTAGATTTTGCATCAATAATTTTATCTGAAGAAAATCCTAAAATATTAGAACCCTACGCATCATCAATCCTGAAAAAATACAAGGATGATTTTTTGTTTAAGATAGTGCTCAGAAGTATAGATCCTACATGGCGAAAACGTCTGGCCAAGGTAATTTCTTCATTGCTAGATACACCTCTTGATGATGAGACCCAGGTTATTGCACGCCGTGCCTTACTGTTCCTTGACTATAGCGATATAAACGAAGGATTAACTCATGACCAGGCAGAGGAATTGCTTAATTCTCAAAACTTTAAAGATAGAATAAAGCTCATAAAATATATACACAAAAAGTTGTATAAACCTACAGAAGAACAGCTCCTTAAATTATTAAACGACAGGAATAAATATGTTAAAATCGCCGCTATTAATCTTAGCCCTATTATCAAGAGCGACACAATTATTAGAAAACTAATAACATTATTACAGGACAAAGAATACAGGCACATTGTAGGTAATATTCTTCTGGAGTTTGGTTCTATGGTCTTGAAGTACCTTGATGAATTTTTTGATTCACATGCAGAACGGGATTTATTACTCAAAATATTGGAAATATATGCAAAGATAGGGACAAAAGAAGCTAAACAACTCCTTCTTAAACATATAGATTATCCGGATCGTGAAGTACAATTAGAGGTTATTTGGGGCTTATTCTTCTGCAAATTCCAGGCAGATGAGACAACACAGCCAATAATTAAGAAACGAATCGAACACACTGTCGAAAATCTGGCATGGCTATATACAACAATAGAAGACATTTATGATAACAAGGGTACTCTAAAACTCTTTATGGCTCTTGAATATGAGAAAAATCTCAATATTGATGTACTTTTTCTTTTATTGAGTTTTATTTACGAACCCCGGATCATAACACTTATACAGAAAAATATAGTTGGTAAGGAAATTATTTTTGCCCTTGAAATTATAGATAACTTTTTTGATAATGACATCAAAAAGATTATCAGCCCTATCTTCGAAGATGTAGCACCTTCGATAAAAATTAAACGATTGAGTAAACTGTTCCCCCAGAAAAGAATGAGTTTTGAAGAGCGTCTAAAAGATATTATTTTGCGAGACTATGATAAGATAAGCCCCTGGACTATTTCTAAAGCTATTGAGATATTAGGCCGTATTTACCGTAAAGCTAACCAGCGTGGAACTGTTACGATGCACGATTATTCAGATATCGTTGTTTGGAACAAAGAAAATATCCAAAAAGTCCTGGAGATTATCCGTAAAAGCGATATTCCAGATGAGATTTTTGCGGCTCTATACCATACAGAAGAGATAGTTTATAGCGTTGCTGCAAAAATTATTTTCGAGGAGAATCCAGTTAAATGTTTTGATTATCTGTCAAATATGTCCCCCAAAAAACAACGTTTAATAAAGATACTTGCCCACAATGGCTATTTGTTACCAGACAAAATCAAGCTTCTCAAACGTCATCCTTTGCTTTTTAATGTTACCGAAAGTAATATTATAACCCTGGCACAAGCTACTGAAGTTTTAAACTTGCAGAAAGGACAAACTATTGACTTTACAAGCTTTAGTAAAGAAATAGTCTTAATAATTATTCGCGGTGAGCTTAAAGACAAAATGGATAACATTTATTCTAATGACCAAATAATCATTCGAGGCATAAACCTGGATTATTTCGCACAAACACTGGATGTAGTCAAAGATAGCACTGTGCTTGTTTTGCAGCGCTCTGATTTCTTTGATGCTCTCATATCAAACCGTTATCTTATAACCGAGATACTTGGTGCACAAAACTCTTTCCTGCACGCATTTAAAGTGGTCATGAAGACGCAAAAAATTAGCTAATTATACCGCCGCCCACTACATCTTCGCCCTCGTAAAAGACTGCAGATTGTCCGGGTGTTATACCATAAGCCGGTTGGTTAAAATAAACCTCAATTATATCTGCGTTTGTCTTGATAATTGCAGGCACTCCTTTGTCCCTATAACGTATTTTTACATTAACTTCCATACCATCCTCTGGTATGTCTGGATATTTCATTAAATTATAGTTTTTTACTATTAACTTTTCCCGTGCTAATGCTTCACGTGGCCCAACTACTATACGGTTTTTCTTAGCATCAATATCCACAACATAGGCAGGATAACCTAATGCTATGCCTAGGCCACGGCGTTGTCCAATGGTGTAGAAAGCAATACCTTGATGGCGTCCCACTGTTTTTCCATTTATATCAACAATTGGACCTGGCTCGATTTTAAGTTTCTCTTTATTAGCATAGTGCTTGATAAAATCTCTGTAATCATCCGAGCGGATAAAACATACATCATAACTCTCACGTTTTACCACAAGATTTGTCAGACCAAGCTTGCGGGCTATATCCCGGATCTGCTCTTTATGCAAACGCCCAAGAGGGAAAAGAGTTCGTTTAAGATAATCCTGCGGTAATCGATATAAAAAATATGACTGGTCTTTACCTTTGTCTACTCCCTGGCTTATAAAATACCTGCTATTTTGATAATTCCTTATTGCATAATGCCCTGTTGCAATATACTTGGCATCAAATAAATCTGCATGTTTCAACAACACATCCCATTTGATAGTCGGATTACATATCACACAAGGATTGGGTGTATAGCCATTAAAATATTCCCTTACAAAATAATCAATAATTGTTTTAAAAGATTGTTGTATATCCACCACAACA
>JALWNS010000228.1 GCA_027083655.1 Bacteroidales bacterium
GGGTTAATTTAGTCTATTGATTGTAAATTAGGTAATTATGGTTGTGTGTTATTTTATATTAGCATGTATTTTGGAATTTTAACATTCTTTGTCCTATAAGTCGATACGATCTCTATTAACAAGCTTTAAATAAGTTGTTTTATAACATAAATTTTATTTTCTTTGCGTTTGCTAATTTCAGACAAGAAACTCTTAAAATAATAAAGATATGGCTCAATTTGGAACATTGAACTTTGGTTCTCTGGACGCATCATCGCAGAAAAAAGAGCTGGATTTGAACAATCCCCAGGAGCATCATCGTTTGGTAATAGTGGGATCAGGTCCTGCCGGTTATACTGCCGGGATATATGCAGGGCGTGCAAACCTCAATCCTGTGTTATACACTGGTCTGGAGATGGGAGGACAACTTACAACCACAACAGAAGTAGAAAATTATCCTGGTTATCCAGACGGAGTACAGGGTCCTGTAATGATGGAGGACTTCAAGCGTCAGGCAGAGAAATTTGGTACAGATGTACGTTTTGGTGAGGTCACACGCGTTGACTTTGGGCGCCGTCCTTTTATTCTTGTTATTGATGAAGAAAAAGTAATATCTGCCGATGCCGTTATAATTGCAACTGGTGCTTCGGCCAAATACCTTGGTTTGGAGAACGAACAGCGTTTGCGTGGGGCGGGTGTCTCTGCTTGTGCAACATGTGATGGTTTCTTCTACAAAGACAAGGTAGTAGCAGTTGTCGGAGGTGGAGATACTGCTTGCGAGGAAGCCCTTTACCTGGCAGGATTGGCTAAAAAGGTGTATATGCTAGTACGTAAACCATATATGAGGGCTTCGAAGATTATGCAAAAACGTGTCCTTGATCATCCAAAAATAGAGGTGCTTTTTGAGCATGAGACTGTCGATGTGCTTGGAGAGAATAAAGTAGAAGGTATCCGCGTAGTGCACCGTCGCGGTAAACCTGATGAGAAAGTGTATGATATCCAGATAGATGGATTTTTCCTGGCAATAGGACACAAACCTAATTCTGATGTGTTTAAGCCATGGATTGAAACAGATGAAGTAGGGTTTATCAAGACAGAATGCAAGTCCACGAGGACAAATATAGAAGGAGTTTTTGCCGCTGGTGACGTACAGGATCCTATTTACCGCCAGGCAGTAACAGCTGCAGCGTCAGGTGCTATGGCAGCAAAGGATGCGGAACGTTATTTACAAGAGCTAGAGGAGAAAGAACGTGAGCAGGCCCAGGCAAAAGAAGAGGGTAATTAAAAGTTTGTCACGATAATTGTTTGTTAATTAACCATTTTTTCCATCCCCATGCTGAATACCTACCAGCATGGGGACGTTTTTTATGCCGTTATTACGGATTTAGTGGGCTTTTTATAACCCTGCTAGATTTATGGTATCAATACAAGATCACACCAAAGTAGGAGCATTATGTAAACCTTATGTGTATGGTTAGCAGAGGAAGGGTATAATGTATTATAAAAGTTATTCTATTGCTTTTTTCATTTGTAGAACAGAAAAAAAGAACCAGGCAAGGCGGGCCCGAAGGGCCCGCCTTGCCTGGTTTTTGAGCAAAACTTCTTTATTCAATGGAGTCGCGTAGGTCTTCGAGCATGTGTTTTATTTCTTTAAGCTTATTAATAACTACAATTTGTGCTTCAAGTTTTGATTTGTTATGTTTAAGGTATTGTTTGGCACCGTTGAGTTTAAATCCTAGATCTTCGACAAGATGTCTGATAATTTTAAGGTTCTCTATATCTTTCACTGAGAACATACGATCACCTTTGCGGTTTCTACGAGGCTTAACGTATTGGGAAAATTCTTTTTCCCAGAAGCGGATTTTTGATTGGTTTACTCCTAGCATTTGGGCTACTTCACTGATGGAGTAATATTTTTTTTCTATTGCCATTTGTCAATATAGTTTTTGACGTTTGAGTAAGTATGTTATTAAAACTTCGCTGAAATCACGGTTAATATCTGCTAACACAAAATCTATTTTTAACTGTGCAATACGGCTACGTACTTCATTAAAATACTCTATAACTTCTTGTTTATAAGTTTGACGGATACTGAGGGGATTTATTTTTATCTGTTCACCAGTTTCAATATCAACAAATTTATATGGTCTATTGTCAAATTCAAAATTTATTTCCAGATTTTGATCAATGATATTGTAGATGATAACTTCATGTTTGTTGTACCTCAGATGCTGCAAAGCGTTAACAAGTTCTTGTATGTCGTTGTCTATCAGTAGATCTGAGAATATTGTGATAAGAGATCTTTTTGGGAGCCGGTCTGCAATGTCGTGCAAAGTAGAAACAAGCTTTGTTTGACGGAATGTAAAATTTTTATATGTGTCAAGGATTTTTTGTAGTTCTGAAATAAGATAGTTAAAGTGGGCGTCATTTAGCTTAGCTTCTGAGATAAAGTCTATTTTATCGGAGAATGTTATAAGTCCGTTAGCATCACGTTGTTTACGGAAGAGATACATAAGTGCGGCACTGGTATAAATCGCAAACTCGAGTTTGTTAGATCTATTGTTTTCGAGAGGGAATATCATTGAAGCAGATGTATCCAGTATGATAAAGTTGCGCAAGTTTGTTTCTTGTTCGAATTTTTTGACAAACAGTTTTTCTGTTCTAGCATATAATTTCCAGTCTATAAAGCGAATAGATTCACCGTTGTTGTATGGCCTATGCTCAGAAAATTCAATAGAAAATCCGTGATATGGGCTTTTGTGCAAACCTGTGATAAAACCTTCGACAATGGCCCTGGCAATAAAATCCAGGGCCAGAACAGGACGTAAATCTTGTATTTCTTTAAGATTCTGCATTAAATATGCTTTTCTATAACCTCAACAACAGCCCTCTTTGGTACAGCGCCTACTATTTTGTCAACTAATTCTCCGTTTTTGATAAACAGGATAGTAGGTATGTTCAACACTCCATATTGTTGTGGAATACCGGGATTTTCGTCAACATTTACTTTGCCAATAACAGCTTTGTCCTCATACTCTTCTGCCAGTTCTTTGAAAATAGGGTCCAGGAGGCGGCATGGGCCACACCATACTGCCCACAGGTCCAAAACTGCTAATTTACCTGCATCCAGCACTTGCTGTTGAAAATTGGCATCTGTAATTTCCAATGGTTTAGCCATAAACTTTAGTTTTGAGTTTTAGACAAAAATAAAATTTTCATTTTAATTCCTATGATTTATTAATTTTGAAAATTGCATTAGATGTAATTTCTTTGTCAGACTTTAATAAAAAAAATGAAATATGGCACAGCTTATTGCAACGACTGATGTCGAGAAAGTTAAGTTAATTTGCCGTAAAGGTACTATAGAAGCTTCGTATACAGAGAAATATGAGTTTTTGAAAAAATATTTCCAACCAAATGCATATAAATTATTTGCCAAGCCAGAATTTAAAGCTAACAAGAAAATCCACTGGTATACAGAACTTGATGGAAAAATTTATCCTTTTTCAAAGGCAGATGAGGTCGTAGATAATTTCATTAATTTCTTAGAAAACCAAATTTCAAATATTTACACACTTGCTATAAATTCTGTTACAGATCTTGAAGAGAAAAAGGAAATAGTTAGCGAGCTAGACAGGTTGCTTACGATTCAGAGTATAGATGATGTTTGTTTGATTATTTCTGACGACAACACAAGAAATATTTGTATTATTAATTGGTGCCAGAATGAAAAAGGCCAGGTTAATCCAATCGCAGGATTATTTAATCCAAAGGCTATCAATGTAATACTAACAGTAAAGCGGGGATCTGATCCTGTAGCAGACTATGAAGTATGGATAAAGGTTGGGGACCAAGAGCTTAAGTATATTACAGATGAGCAGGGTAAAATAGAGTTAGAAAATATGGAGCTTTTGTCAGAGTTTACAGTTATCCAGCGTTCTGATGATAAAGTCATAAAACGTCAGACATTTGTGGTAGATAGACAAATGTTTATTTTCAACCTGCGATCAGATAAAAGTGCAAAGGTACAGGTAAAGGCTGTTGACAGAAACGACCAGCCTCTGGCTAATATTAAGCTGGACATAAGTATAAATGGTAAGGTCGATGAGTATTCTACAGATAATCAAGGCTTTGTTAGCTTGGGTGAGGTGGATTATGGTAGTGAAATAACAATAGAGCAGCAAATATCCCAGGCAAGAAAGATCACAAAAACATACATCTTTGACAGGAAGACACATCTGCCTATAATTTTCAAGGGTGATAAAGGCACAGGAAGCTATCTGGTTATTAAGGTCCTTGATAGTAATAATCAACCTTTTGCGCATGCAGAGATAGAGATATGGATGGGTGACCGTAAGATTACCAAGAGCACAAACAAAGACGGAATTGTGGTGATTAACGATTTAGTTCCTACAGAGACAATCATCGTAAGGCATTTAGTAGCAGGTAGGCCTGTGTCACAGAGGACTATAGAATACAATCGTGACCAGACAGAAATTATCTTCCGTTCTCATGTAGCCCAGA
>JALWNS010000229.1 GCA_027083655.1 Bacteroidales bacterium
GTCATAACCTATAGCAAGGTCATATTCTTTTGAAAACAAATCAGATATTTGATCCTCGGAAAACCTTATATGCGACAAAAACCGTCTATAACTGACCTCATTACCGGCTACTTGTTTGTTCTTTTTCTTTGTCAAAAATACTATATCCACCTTCTTACCCTGTTGTTCCAGGCTATTTATTGCTTTTCTTATCTGGTCCTGGTCAATGCCTCTGTCTTGATTAACTACAAAGACTATATAACTGACCTCCGAAAATGGGACAAATGAATTTTGTATGTTTGGACGTCTGGAACGAGCCTTTTTTAATATAATTTTATCCCAGAAACTTAAGTCATCCATAAACTTAAAACTGTACTTTAGTCAAATTTAAGACAAATTTAAAAAAATAAATAACTTTACACAGTCTTTTGAAAAAACTCAAAATTTACTCAAATGCTAGAACTGGATTTCATAATAAAAAAAGCACTGGAAGAAGACCTGCGAGAAGGAGATCATACAACACTCTCAATAATCCCGCCCCAGGCACAGGGCACGGCGCACTTACTCATCAAAGACACGGGCATAATGGCAGGAATAGAGGTAGCTAGACGGGTGTATGAAATCTTTGACCCAGAGCTAGAGATGAAGGTATTTATTAACGACGGCGAAAAAATCAAACCTGGTGACATAGCTTACGAAGTAGTGGGTAGTGCACGTTCTATACTTCAGACAGAACGTCTGGTGCTTAATATCATGCAGAGGATGAGCGGTATAGCAACACAAACCAGCCGTTATGTACAGGCCGTAGAGGGAACAAAAGCTGTGGTGCTAGACACACGTAAAACCAGTCCTTGCCTCCGTCTCCTGGAAAAAATGGCTGTTCGTATTGGTGGTGCACAAAATCACAGGTTTGGTCTATATGACATGATAATGATAAAAGACAACCACATAGATTTTGCCGGTAGCATAGAAGAAGCTATTGACCGGGTGCACAGATACTTAAACGAAAAAAATCTTGATCTAAAAATCGAAATAGAGGTGCGTAACTTTGACGAGCTAGACCGTGTGCTAAATAAAGGAGGCATACACAGAATTATGCTTGACAATTTTACACCAGAAGAAACTCAGAAGGCTGTAAAACTTATCGCAGGGCGCTATGAAGTCGAATCATCGGGCGGTATCACATTGGAAAACATACGGCAATATGCACTGGCAGGCGTGGATTATATTTCTGTGGGAGCACTAACGCACCAGATACATAGCCTGGATATGAGCCTTAAGAAGAATTTATAGCAGGTAGCCTTTAAGTTTATGAATGCTGCTAGGAATATATTTGGAGCGTGTGCAAGCACCTCACAAAGCCAAATGTGCTATTAAAAGCCTATTTCACGGCCTAAAAAAACAGACCTTGCATTCCTGCAAGGTCTGTGTGATGTGTAGCCCCAGCATCAACGTGCATCAATTCCTTTCGTCTATCTTTTTCTCCAGCTCCTTAATGCGTTTTTTAATTTTGTCTAGCTCGCTCTTGTGTACAAGCTGCATGCTTTCTAATGTGCTACTAATTAGCTCGTCGAATTTTTTTTTGATATCTTGTGAGTATCTTCCGGTAGCTTGTAAAAACTCCTCTTTGATTTTCTTTGCATCGATTTCGCTAATCTTTGCATCTTTGACCAGGGAATCAAGTGTCTCTCCAAGTTTTTTGCCTAGATCAACTGTTAGACCAAGGCTTATGTAAAAAAATTTTTCAAGTAGATTCATGGCTTTGTGTTTTATTTTTCTTCCTCAGGTGGGAGTTTTTTCTCCTCGAGTTTTTGCTCCAACTCCTCGAGCTTTTTCATAAGTTTGTCGAGATCCTTTTTCTTAGCAAACTTCATTTTCTCTATAAAATCTTTTATGTAATCATCCATTTCTTTTTGAAGTTGGTCTTTTTTACCGGCAATATCTTTGACCATCTTATTAATATAACCCTTCAAATCATCAAGGCTAACTTTATTATCCTTAATGAGCTTTGACACAGATTTTTCCAACTTCTCAACTGCTATTGCACCAAGCCCCACGCCTGCATAAAATAGGCGTGTGAACATTGATTCTTTTTTACCTTCATTGCTCATAGTACAAAATTTTTGCTTTAATTATCAAATTTACGAAAAAAATCATGGTTTGTTTTCTTAATAAATGTAAAGATAAAATTTATTCACCAGCCAATAAAACACCCTTTTCGTCCGGGAAATCAAATCCAGAAGGCTGTTGATAAACAACCAATCCAAACAAAGGAGCCACTGCCAATAAATGTTCGAACAGCTCAGACTGGATTTTCTCATATTCTATCCAATCGGTGGTAGCTGCAAATACATAAATCTCAATAGGCAATCCCTTATCAGTAGGACTTAGATCACGTACCAACATGGTAAGGTCGTCACAGAATAAACCCTCTTTGACCAGTATCTTCTCAGGCACCTCTATCTCTACAAGGGCACCCTTACGTATGACCTCACGCCGCACTTTGCGGATCTTATACAAATAATTATTCTCAAGCATATAATAATCACCGTAATGCATCAGGAACTTTGTTACATTCTCCAACACGGTCTTTCCGCCTATCTGTCGAAGGAACGAAGTGGCATTTTTGTCCAATCCTTTCAGGAATTCCTCCACATCATCGATAACAAAACGCTCTATCTCTACATTGTTATAGACAAATTTCTGCTTGTGATACTTTTTGTATATGCGCACATTTGCCTTCAGATAGCGCTCAATATATTCTCTGAATAAACTAACATTCGTATAAGCTTTACCTGTAAGCAAGCTATATTTATCGCTCTCGACCGTTATACCAAGCTCTTTTTTAACCTTATGAATATAATCTGTCATCAACGGTATTTTTTCGAGTTTCTCGAGCAATTCTGGCTCTGCAACTTTGATTGTCTGCAGGTCAACATAAATAGCCCTTTTTATACGGCGGCCACCGGCCATTTGCATACCTTTCCAATTGATAAACGACTCCTGGATGAGAGCATACGTCGGCAAGGTAGCTATTGTTTTGTCAAAATTACGGATCTTAACAGTAGTCAAATTTATATCCAGGACATCACCATCTATGCCCCGCTTGGGAACTGTGATCCAATCACCCTCGTGAACCATATCATAAGCCGAAAGCTGTATTCCTGCGACAAAACCCAATATTGTATCACGAAAAATAAGCATTAAAACTGCTGTCATAGCACCCAGGCCTGCTATTATCTTACCCGGTCTCTGGCTCAAAATTATTGATATTACCAGGATAATGGCAATTATTATAATGATAATCTTAACAACTTGTATATACTGCTTAAGTGAGATACGGTAACCTTTTTTCTCGGAAATGATTTCATAAATATCATTCAAGGCATTAAGAAAAGCATTAACAACAACAGTCAGGGCAATAACTGCATAGATAGCTGCAAAATCATTTATTATCTTAAGTAGCAGCTGATTGTCAGTAGCCAATGGTGCTAGAAAGTAAATTATTGCTGCAGGAACCAGATGGGACAGATTGTTAAACACACCTTTTTTGAGAAAAATATCATCATACTCATTTTTGGACTTTTTGATAACTTGCTCTACAATCTTAACAATCACAAGCTTGGTTATCCACTTACCAATTATAGCCAAAAAGATAATACCCAAACCAATGATAATACCACGAGCAGTTTGGGCTTGCGTTTGATTCAGTCCCCACTGGCTCAATATACTAACCAAATCGGCTCCTATATTTTTCATATTAAAAAGTTTTTCTTTTTTTAGCTAAATTAATTGCTTTCATTACAAAAACCAATTATTATGCAAAGGAAAGCTGTTTTCCCCGGCTCATTCGATCCCTTTACCATTGGACATGAAGTTATTGTTAGAAGGGCCCTTGACCTTTTTGATGAGATAATCATTGGCATTGGGATAAATATAGAAAAAAAACATCTTTTCCCTCTTGATGTAAGGCAAAAATGGATAGAAGAACTCTTTGCCAATGAACCCAAAATTAAAGTCAAAGCATATAACATGCTTACTGTTGACTTCTGCCGCCAGGAAGGAGCACGTTATATTCTGCGTGGTCTGAGAACTTCGGCAGACTTTGAATACGAAAGGGTTATAGGTCAGATAAACAGACAATTAGGGGAATTTGAAATAGAGACTGTTTACCTGCTTACCCTGCCCGAACATACTTATATTAGCTCCACATTCGTACGCGAAGTTATTAAGTACAAAGGCGATATAAGCAAGTTTGTTCCAAAAAACATCGCCCAAGACATTATGCAAAACTGGTATTAATTTCTTATTTTAGATAAAAATACATTTATGCGCTGGATAATAACGCTACTAATAATAACCATTTCCCAACTACTTTTTGCACAAAGGATTGAAAGCATTAGCACTGTGTGGTCTGGCGATGATGCCTGGGAACAATGGCGAATCAATACTTCCTCTGGTAGTGGTGAGATCCGCACTGTATGGTCAAATGATCCTTACTCAT
>JALWNS010000230.1 GCA_027083655.1 Bacteroidales bacterium
CATGTACACGGGCTGACGAAACAATACACATTGAACCCAAAGATGTTGTCATAGTCGAAGGTATCCTCGTACTCACAATACCTGAGCTACGTAAGCTTTTTGACATCAAAGTGTTCGTTGATGCAGATGCCGATGACCGCCTCATTCGCGTCATCCGCCGTGACATAAAAGAAAGAGGACGGGATGTCGAGACAGTGCTCAAACGCTACCTGGAGACAGTAAAACCAATGCACGAGCAGTTTATCGAGCCGTCAAAGCGTTATGCAGACCTGATCGTCCCCGAAGGTGGTAACAACACTGTAGCTATTGATATACTGGTTAGTATCATCGAAAAATACCTTGGTATTCAGCACCATAAAAAGCAATAACCATGGCTGCCCAGGTTGTTCACAGAAAAAAACGAAACATCAAAGGGCAAGCTACGACCAAGACGACTGAGCCTGTGGCTCAGTCTTCGACTGTCAGCACAACCAGCACTAGCATCAAACCACGTCTCTGGCTTTTATTTCTAGCAGCTATAATTACATTGGCTGTTTATCTTCCTGCTTTAAACAACCAATTTACTAACTGGGACGACCGCCCTTACGTGCTTAACAATCCTCTGATCAAGCAATTAGACTGGCGCTCAGTCAAAGAAATGTTTGCTTCCCAGAACCTGGAGCACCGTTATTGGATGGGCAATTACCACCCATTGTCTATTCTGACACTGGCTCTCAATTACCACATGGTACAAAAGGACGGCGAGCCTGTCCCTTGGATATTTATTCTTACGAACATACTCCTGCATGTCATTAACACCATTCTTGTTTTTCTGATAATCCTGCGGCTTAGCAAAAAAAACTGGATAGCTTTTGCTGTAGCTCTCATCTTTGGTATTCACACGCTACATGTAGAAAGTGTGGCCTGGATATCTGAACGGAAAGACGTGCTTTACACATTATTTTACCTGTGGGCATTATTGCTTTATATAAGATACGTGGAGCGAGAGAGGGCCTTGTTGTATATAGCCTCTTTGCTTCTCTTTTTGCTTAGTCTCTTATCCAAAGGCCAAGCTGTTTCCCTGGCGATCACAATATTTCTGATAGATATTTTCTACCGCCGCCGTCTGCTCTCTGGCCGCGTTATTGCCGAAAAAATACCATTCCTTGCACTTGCTCTAATTTTTGGTCTTATAGCTATTGAAGCACAGAAACATAGCAGCGCCCTGCAAGTACACGAAGTTTATGCACTCTACAAAAGAATAGGTATCGCCAGCTATGGCTTTGCTATGTACATCCTGAAGATGCTATTGCCCATTCATCTATCTGCTATTTATCCATATCCAGATATTCTACACAAGACTATTCCCTTTTACTATTACTTGTTTACCATCTTTGACCTTTTCGTCATATACCTGGCCTTCCGTTGGTACAAAAAAGGGCACACATTGGCCGCCCTTGGTATAGCTTTCTTTGTGGTAAATATTATTTTCCTATTACAACTTATCCCTGTAGGAAGCGCAGTCTATGCCGACCGTTATTCATATATTCCGTCAATAGGCTTTTTCCTGGCAATGGCATATTTCTGGGATCGTTTATTTAACAATAAAAAAGCTCTTGCTCTAGGCCTACTAAGCTTCTACTCTGCCATACTCATAATATTGACTGTCAACCGGATAACAGTTTGGCATGATAGCCTTAGACTATGGAGTGATACTGTCAAAAAATCACCTAAAGCCGTGATGGCATGGAATAATCTGGGAAGTGTAAAATCCAGAATGGCCGACGACTCTGCAAAAGAAGGAAAAATAAAACCTGCCATTGATTTATATAACCAAGCAATAGACCATTACACAAGAGCTGTGAAGCGAAAACCTGACTATGCTAGTGCTTTTTACAACCGAGGCACTGCGAAATTTGAGCTGGCCAAGATAACTAATGACACAAGCTTGGTATATGATGCTATCAATGACCTGAACACAGCCATTGCCATTAAAGTAGATTTCACAGAAGCATTCCTAGAAAGGGGAATTGCTTATGATTATCTCAATGATATGACCAATGCAAATATTAATTTCAGGCGTGTGTTGATGCTTGATCCTAATAATAACAAAGCCCTTGTCAACCTGGGTATTTATTATGGGAAAAGAGGCTTACTGGATAGTGCTATTTCATATTTCAACAAAGCCATAGAAAACAATCCAAATCTTGCCGAAGCATACATTAACAGGGGCCTGGCCTATACACTAAAAGGAGACTATACCAGTGCCCTTGAGGACCTAAACTACGCATTGGGATTAGATCCTAACAATGCTGCCGCCTACCTTAACCGTTCTCTTATTTTCCAGGGCTTAAAAGAATTTGACAAAGCCCTCGGGGATATTGACAAAGCTATTGCTTTAATGCCCAATAATCCAGAACTTTATTACAAAAAAGCCGTATTATTAGAAAAGCTAAACCAGAAACAACAAGCTTGTAAAGCTTATGAAACAGCCGCACAGATGGGATATACTCCTGCTATACAAGCCGTTAGGCTAAAATGTAAAAAATAAAAAGCCATGAAACGTATTCTTTTTCTCCTTATTATTTTCCTGTCTATATCAGTTTATGCACAAGAGGACTTGCAAACTGCCCGTCAGCTATATTCACAAGCGCAACAGCTCAAACAACAAAATCAATTTGAGCAAGCTGCACAAAAACTCGAACGGGCAGCCTCTATCTTTCGACAAAACAATAGCATAAAAAACTATATCATAACCAAATACACACTAGCCGACATACACCTCTTGATAGGCTTGTACAACAAAGCTTATCAAGAGCTCGATAGCCTCAAGCCTATTGCTCTCAAAGAATTTGGCGAGAATTCGGACCTGATGGTTAATCTCTATAGCGACCTGGCTCAAGCATACTTATACCTGGGTAATACAGACAGTGCAGAAAACTATTTCTACAAAGCCATAAAAATCTCCAGATCTATCCATGGCAACCACACAGCGCAAATAGCTGGGTTATACAGTAATTTAGGCATTCTTTATGCTAATTTGGGAAGGTATGACCAGGCACTAAACCTTTTCGAACAATCCCTAAAAATACAAAAAGACCTTTTCGGTCAGGACAACCCCAACCTTATACAAACTCTTAATAACCTTTCGTATATCTATCTCAACCTTGGTAATTATGACCAGGCCCTGGAAATACAACAAAAACTTCTTAACCTCACCTCACAATATTTTGGAGAAAACAGTCCACAATATGCAGCTTCACTGCTTGCCATTGCCAACATATATATAGCCAAAGAGCAACCCTCCCTGGCAGAAGAGTATTTAAACAAACTCGTTGATATTTATATAAAACTCTATGGGCCAGATAATATCAAACTGGTAAATGCTTACATAAACCTTGGGATAGTATACAATGCCCTTAAGCAATACGACATGGCCTTGCAATATTACACTGCTGCCCTGGACCTGTATAAAAAATATTTACCAGAAAACCACCCCGATGTATTAGTTCTGTTGAATAATATTGCTGTTGTATACCGCAAGATGGGTAATTACGAGACTGCTATACAATACTATGATAAAATCCTAAAGTTAAGTAAAGAGCAAGATACTCTCTCATACAAAATACCTATCATTCTGACAAACATAGGGGGTATTTATTACAATAACGAGACCTATGATTCGGCCGTTGTCTATTATACAAAAGCTATACGCTATTTCAACCGTCTTTATGGTCAACACAATCCAAACCTGATTATCCCTTACCTGAATATGGGCTATGTTTACATGAAAAAGAAAGATTATAATAATGCCCTAAAAATGTTCCAGTATGCAATTATAGCCAATGTTAGCGACTTTGATAATCCCGACCCTTGGGTTAGCCCACATAATATATCCTCATATTACAATGCCCTCAAATTATTAGAGACATTATCCAACAAAAGTGTGTGCTTTATCCAGTTATACAAGCAAACCGATAGTATTGTTTATCTTAACAAAGCTTTCGAAAACTTCCTCATTGCCGATTCATTAATAACTGAGCAGAGAAAAATAATTATCTCAGATAAAGATAAACTCATACTCAACACACACTCCTTGAAAGTATACGAGAACGCTATCTATACTTGCAAACAGCTAGCAATAGCAGATCCCCAGAAAAGGGATTATTATTTCGACAAAGCTTTCTATTTTGCCGAGAGGAACAAAGCATCCCTTCTTGCCGAAGCTATAAATGCAACTAAAGCAACTAAAATTGCTGGAATACCAGACTCCCTGTTAGAAAAAGAAAAAATCCTTAAGGAACGAATAGCTTACCTTGAAAACAAACTAGCTAAAATGCAGAGCTTTGCCGAAGAAGTGCTAACATCCACGCCACAAGAACAAGGCAACATACCAGAAAGCTATTCACAGGAAGCTTATCTACGCGGTATGCTATTTAATTACAAAAACCAATACAGGCAACTAATAAAATTCTTCGAACAAAATTATCC
>JALWNS010000231.1 GCA_027083655.1 Bacteroidales bacterium
TAATTATTTGCTAATTAGTGGCTTGTTTTTAAAGAATCTGGGTTGTTTTGCAGTTAAGTAGAAAAATTTAGGGGTTGTTTTTATCGCTTAAGGAGTAAAATTCATGATCAATTAGCCTAAATTTTAGTGACGATATTGTTATGTGTTAAGTTGTTTATAATCAATTCTTTTATTATGAATATTGCCTGTGTATTAGCACAATAAAAAATGATTTTAACACTGGAGAGTTTTTTTCTTTAACTTTACATTAGTACATAAAATCCAGTTAATTATGAAAAGATTATTAACTATTTGTTTTTTAGTTGCTTTCGCACTAGCTCTTCCTGCACAAGACCAAATACCAGATTCGTTAATAATTTACTGGAAAACAACACCCCGGGGAAGTATTGTCTGGGATTTGACCACTGAGAAGCGGCTCCCACATGGGGATAACATGGAGATGGCAGGACAGAAAGTAGCGGCCATTGTCTATTACACAGTGGACCGGGACAAAGGGCTTAGTATAACGCGTGATGTTATCTTTCCGCAGCTGCGCACTTTTCTATGGTCTGATGAGCGGTGGTGGCGTAATTACCGTGCATACCTCAGGCACAAATACACTGATGATGTGCTCCCTGTCATTGAGATAGGCCGGAGAAAGCTTCGTGTTAAAAAACTTGATAGCATTGAGATTGAAGGGCAGCTTATTTTTTATCATTCGCCTGTGTTGGGTGTGCGTGTTGTCCGGAAGCTCTTCCCATCCATGACTGGGCGTTTTTTTGTGGAGGAGTGGACCTTGACTAATGAGACTGATAGTGCTTTGACCCTGAATATTTATCCAACAACCCTGGAGCAAAAAGAGAGAGGACACCGTGGCTTATACACTAGACGTGTTTACACTGATGCGCCAGGCGAGGTCAGGCTTAATCCCGGACAGAGCAGGAGCTTTGCTATATATTTTGGTGCTGCTCTTGATGGAGAAATAATGGATTTTGATTGGCGCAAGGCTCAGACAGAAAGAGAGAGTTTTTTGCGGTATGTTAAGAATAATTTTGCTCTGCAGACACCTGATAGCGTGATAAATACCTTATTTTATTTCTCCAAGATAAGGGCGGCGGAAAACTTGTTTTATTCCTCCCGTATGGGACTAATTCACTCACCGGGTGGAGGTAATTATTACGTGGGAATATGGGCTAATGACCAGGCAGAATATAGTGGACCGTTTTTTCCGTTCCTCGGCTATCCAGATGGTAATTTAGCTGCTTACAATTGCTATAAATGGTATCTGGATCATCTGCCACCGGATTATGACCACAAGATAACCTCATCGTACGAAATGAATGCAGACCTTACGTGCTGTGGTATGGATAGGGGAGATGCTGCTATGATTGCTTATGGTCTGAGCCAGTATCTACTTTACCGTGGCGACAGGCAGATAGCCCGGGAGCTATGGCCACTGCTAGCCTGGACACTTGAATATAGCCACCGGCACCGTAATGCACAAGGTGCCGTACTGTCAGATAGCGACGAGATGGAAGGCCGCCTGCCCACTGGTAAAGCTAATCTTGCAACTTCTTCCCTTTATTACGGGGCATTGCGTTATGCTGCTTACCTGGCAGGGGCACTGGGTAAGGATGATACAGCGCAGCTCTACAGACTGCGTGCCAGTGAAATGGCACTGGTGATTGAAAATTACTTTGGTGCAGATATTGACGGATTGCATACATACCGATACTTTGACGGAAATACCAAGCTAAGACATTGGATCTGCCTGCCACTTGTCATGGGCATAGAGACTCGTGAGCAGGGCACTCTCAAAGCTTTATTTGACCGCCTATGGACAGAGAACGGTGTGCTTGTCGAGCTGGATACTACGAGCCATGGTAAACCAGTTTTCTGGGACAGGGGCACACTCTATGCTTTTCGCGGAGCATTCAAGGCCGGTGCAACTGACCTGGCACTTGAAAGGTTAAAACAATATTCAACCAACCGCTTGCTCGGCTTTCATGTACCTTATGTGGTAGAGGCATATCCTGAGAATAACATGCGCCATTTATCTGCCGAGTCTGCGCTATACGCAAGGATTTTCCCTGAAGGCTTGATTGGACTAGAACCAACTGGTCTGCAGTCGTTTACCGTAGCACCACACTTGCCATCACAGTGGAATGAATATAGCCTCAGGCGTGTTCATGTTTTTGGAGGGAACCTTGATTTTTATGTACGCCGTGCAGGGCAGAAACTTTTGGTAGAGATTAGAAACAACGGCAAGATAGTAGAACGCAAGAGAATAACACCTGGACAGACGCTAAGCGTAAAATTGTGATGGTTAAATATCTGGCTATTAGCAGGAGACAGGTAAGTATTGCCAAGCCGGGTTTGACCATAATTTTTTTACTTCGTTTTTCGTGTACTGAATTATTGCGTTTGCCTTAATCTATAGATCAGAGAACAAATCTGTTTATATACATGTTTCTATTTCCACGGCGGGCGTGCCTTGGCACCCCGCCATGCAAGCTGTTATACCGATTATAAATTCAAGATAGTTAATTTTCAAATACTTTCATTGAACAATTTTCATTTTATATCGGTATTAGACGCGTGAGGGCGTAGGCGGATATTAGGCGCAGTCTGTGGCCAGTGGTATGGCTGCGAGGAGGCGACCAGGGGAAGCCACCGCAGTAGCCTGTACTACCACGAGCCACGGACAAGCCGGATAGTAGCCGCAGACCGGCCCGAAGCCGCTAAACACCCAGCTTCTGTCGCAAGCGTATATGTAATTTACCTTGCGGCAGAAATTTGAAATCCTAGCGTTGCAATGTACGTACCGCACGCTTGCGACAGAAGACGATGAAAGAAGGCTCGTATCGCGTTGGCATGGGGAGCAACTGCGAAAAAATCAGACTGTCGCAAGGTGTCTTTCGCCACGCTTGAGACAGAAGACGATGAAAGGAGGCTTGTATCGCGTAGGCACGGGTAACAACTATGAAAAATCAGACTGTCGCAAGGTGTCTTTCGTCACGCTTGCGACAGAAGACGATGAAAGGAGGCTTGTATCGCGTAGGCACGGGTAACAACTATGAAAAATCACACTGTCGCAAGGTGTCTTCCGCCACGCTTGCGACAGGCAAGAAAACAGTAGCGGCGAGGGGCACGCCCAGAAAATTATAAATCTCTTTTTAGAACAGATCCCTACTATTTGAAGACGAATCGCCGAAAATCAGACTAAATCCTTGTTGTCCTTGCCTGGTATGTGCTTTGTAAAAAGGTCATTGCGGTATGCGAACAATGCTGGTTGTCCGCCTGTATGCCAGAACAGTATATTGCTCCCTTTAGGGAAATAGACCTTCCCCAGCAGGTCAAGCAAGGCACCAAAAGCACGGCCTGTATAAACAGGGTCAAGTAGGATGCCTTCCTCCTGTGCTAGCGTGTATATTGCATTTTTCTCAAGATCTGTCACTACACCATAGCCGGCTTCGCTATAGCCGCTTATTAGGGTAATGTCCTGGTCATTCAGATCTATTGGGAGGTCAAATTCCTGCCGGGCATAATTGATGATTGTCTTGATATGCTGTTTTACAGTCTTGTCTGGGTACATGTTTTTGTCTATTTCGATGCCAATGATTTGAGCCTCCAGGTCGTAAAGTTTTTTGCCAATGATCATACCTGCATGTGTTCCTCCGGATGATGAAGCAAAGACAATGTAATCGATTTTTTGTCCGGATAGCTCGGTCTGGGTTTTTAGCTCGTCAATAGCGTCAATGTAACCCCACAGCCCGATTTCGTTAGATCCGCCCATAGGTATAAAGTAAGGGTCCTGTCCATGGCAATCACGTATGACGCCCATAATATTAAGCCGTTCCTTGTATAGGCTATCTTTGTCTGTCCAATGTATTTTTGCCCCGAAAAACATATCCAATAAAAGATTGCCGTCAAATTCCCTGGGTTCTGGTTTGAAGAGAATAAGATGTGGTTCGAGACCATATTTTCTAGCAGCTGCTGCTGTCTGGCGTGCATGGTTGGACTGGGCAGCGCCTTCTGTTATCACGGCACGGGCTCCTTTGTCTAAAGCATCGGCTATGAGATATTCAAGTTTGCGTGTCTTGTTGCCGCCAAAGGCTAGTCCTGTCAGATCATCCCGTTTGATAAAGAGATTGTATGGATATTTTTTGCTAAGCTTTTCTAATCTATGGATAGGTGTGGGAAAGAAGCCAAGTTCAACCTTTTCAGGGTGTCTCATGTTTATTAGAGTTTTTTATTTGTTAAAGATTTTTGGCAAAATCTAAGCCAAACAAAACTATAAAAGAGTACTGGACTTTTAATTTTTTTCTATATTAGATTTTAATTTTCGTGTTTAATAATATTTTTAAGCTTTATGTAAAAAGTATAAATTACTGCAAATTTTTTTATGTGCGTTTTTTAGGCTACATATTATTGGGTTTGTGGTTGTCGTTTCTTATTTTCGTTCCATCGTTCATAATTGTTAGGCG
>JALWNS010000232.1 GCA_027083655.1 Bacteroidales bacterium
AAGTTGCTCAAAGTCAAGTCACTAAGTCACACCACGAAGTAAACATTTAACCTTTGTGACCTTTGTGAAAATTACTTTGCGGACTTTGTGTTTTTTGTTTTATCACCAAATTACTCAAAGTCAGATCACTAAGTCACACCACGAAGTAAATATTTAACCTTTGTGTCCTTTGTGAAAACCACTTGGTGGCCTTTGTGTTCTTCAATTTACCACCAAGTTACTCAAAGTCAGGCCACTAAGCCACACCACGAAGTAAACATTTAACCTTTACGGACTTTGTGTTTTTTGTTTTACAACCAAGTTGCTCAAAGTCATGGCACGAAGTTCCACGAAGTAAACAATACAGATTTTTCATCATTACTACAAAATATCCCTCACCGAAAAACCTTTCTGCAACAGTCGGTCGGGGCGGAGAGCCTCGCGTAGCTTATCCTCTGATAGAAGGTTCAGACGGCGGTTGGCCTCAAAAATATCACATCCACTCTGGCGCATCTCGCGGGCTAGCTCAGAGGCACGATGATAACCAATTATACTGTTCAAAGCAGTGGCAATAGACGGGCTGTGCAAAAGCCGCTGGTATGCAACCTTAGTATTAACCTTCAAGCCCAGGAGCATCTTGTCCCTTAGCGACTGGTTTGCAGCAATAAGCAATTTGATACTGTCAAGCAAGGCATGCCCTACGAGCGGCAGGTAAGCATTAAGCTCAAGTTGCCCTTGACCTACGAGCGAGCTTATCAAAACATCATTGGCATACACGCGGTGAGCCACACTGATGACAAACTCCGGTATTACGGGATTGATCTTAGACGGCATGATGGAGCTACCGACCTGCGCCTGCGGCAGGATAATCTCGCCGCGGCCCACCAGCTCGGAGGCTTGCAGGCGCAGGTCGGAGACTATCTTCTCCAGGTTTGTAGCATGGGCCTTAAGCGTGGCATGTACCTCCACGAGGGCATCCTGGTTTTGTGTAGCCTCAACGAGGTTTTCGGCCTGTGCAATGGGAAGGCCTGTTATCTGTCTCAAGCGCGGCACCACCTCCACGACAAAATAACGGGGCACACTTAGTGATGTACCAATAGCGCTACCGCCAAGATTAACAAACTTTATACGTTCCAGGCATTTGGACACGCGCCACCAGTCACGCGCCAGTGCCTCGGCATAAGCGCCAAATTGCTTGCCAAAAGATGTGGGCACTGCTTCCTGCAATTGTGTATAACCTAGCCGCAGGTCGTAGCGGTGCTTTTGCTCTAGCTGCTCCAGCACCTCGCGAGTGTTGTTAATACTATCTTCCAGGCTGAGTAGCAGGGTCATAGCTGCCACGCGCAAGGCCGTGGGCACGGTATCGTTCGTTGACTGGTAAACATTAGCATGCTCTATGGGGTCAATGGTTTCATATTGCCCGGGCCTGTAGCCTAGCTTAATGAGAGCAAGATTAGCAATGATTTCATTGATATTCATGTTGATACTTGTACCAGCTCCACCCTGCACTGCCGGCACGATGAAATGCTCAAACCAGCGTCCCTGGGCCACCTCTTCGGCAGCTTGAATAAGTGCATTAACAACTTCATTAGACCAGAAATGGAGCTTGGCATCTGGTATATTTTGCTGCACAGATTGCTTAAAATCTTTGTACACAAGGTAATAAGCCAACTTAACCTGTCCCATTGCCATGTACCATTCCCGGTGGAAAGGTGTTGTGTCAGGGAAATTTTCCCTGGCACGGAGGGCATGAATGCCGTAGAGTGCATCATCTGGCAGCTGGAGCTCTCCAATATAGTCTTTCTCGGTGCGCATGGACTGTGGTATTATTTTTTACTAAGTTAATCATTTCGCAACATTCAAAACGTGACAAAACGCATGTCTATTGAATTTAGCATATAAAGCCGTTTTAAAACCTGTCAGAACAATTCTATTACAGTCAGTAATCCGGCCGAATTTTTGTCTATAGGTCAAAAACTCAGTACCAAACTTTTTGCAGGGTTCAAAAGATCGCCACCAACAAAAGTCAATTCCATTGTAAAAGGAACACAACGGAAGAGCTATATTAAGGACAAAATCATAATTCCACATACTTATTAAAGCAAACAATGTGCACGCGTGAGGGCGGAGGCGGATATGAGGCGCAGCAGACGGCCATGGCCTGCCACAGGCGGAGGCGAGCAGAGTAAGCCCTACGTACTGTGTTGCAGGGCAAGCCGCTCTGCAAGCCGAATAGAAGCCGCAGACCGGCCCGGAGCCGCTAAACACCCAGCTTCTGTCGCAAGCGTATATGTAATATACCTTGCGGCAGAAATTTGAAATCATAGCGTTGCAATGTGCGTACCGCACGTTCACGGCAAAAGACGTTGAAAGGAGGCTTGTATCGCTTTGGCACAGGGAACAAATGCGAAAAACAGACTGCCGCAAGGTGGCTCACGCCACGCTTGCGGCAAAGGAGTTGCACTAGCGGCGAGGGGCACGCCCCCCAAAAAAAAATCTAAATATTTAATTATCCCAAAACGTAATTCTACTTTGCTGAGACACTTTGGGGACTTAATTATGTGATATTTAGACCGTTGGAAAGTTGCATGTATCGCTCCCGATAGTATTTGTAAAGGGGCAATGGCTTAAATCTGAGCTGGTTTGAAGGCAGTGTATTTAATTATTCGTTAATTTAGCTATCTTTGCCAAAAGGGAGAAATAAAAGAGTATGCATTGGAGTGAAATTGTTTTTTACATAGGTATCATTGGGGTAATTTTGGCTATTTTGCTCGTTGATTTATTGATCTTCGACAAAGAGAGTCATGAAGTTAGCCTAAGAGAAGCTTTTTTATGGACGTTATTGTGGATAGTACTAGGACTTGGGTTTGGCGTATTTATTTACTTTCATGGACATACGATCCATGGCATAAGAAATATATCTGATTTGCAGGAAGTTATCCACCGCTATGAGTATATCGTTAAGATACAACCAGATAATTTTGAGGCCAGTTTACGAGCTTTTGACCACCAGATGGCAATTAACTATATTACAGGCTATTTGTTAGAAAAGACTTTATCTGTGGACAATTTGTTCGTGATGATAATGATTTTTTCGGCTTTTAGCGTACATCCGAAACATCACAAGAGAGTTCTTTTCTGGGGGATACTTGGAGCAATAGTATTGAGGACACTTTTCATATTTATCGGAGCAGCCCTGGTGCTTAAATTCCATTGGATATTATACTTGTTTGGTGCTTTTCTTTTATACTCAGGGGCTAAAGTATTTTTCGAAAAAGGGGAAAACCGCGTAGAACCCCAGAATCACCCGATTATTAAATTTCTTTCGCGTCATACCCATGTTTTTCCGCGTTTTGTTGGGGGGCATTTTTTTGTTAAGCCTAAAGGGAAATCCTGGCATGTAACTCCTCTGTTTCTTGTGTTAGTGTTTATTGAGTTTTCGGATGTAGTTTTTGCTTTTGATTCTATTCCAGCAATTTTCTCAATCACATTAGATCCATACATTGTGTTTTTCTCAAATATCTTTGCTATTCTAGGACTGAGGGCATTGTATTTCTTCCTGGCAAAGATTGTAGAACAGTTCTACGCTCTACAATATGGAGTAGGAGTGCTTTTAATTTTTATTGGAATAAAGCTTTTGTTTGCAGAAAAACTGCATGCACTGGGCTTTTCAAATATCCATTCTTTGTACTTTATTCTGTTTGTTCTGACGGTAAGCATTGGCTATTCACTCATATTTCCTAAAAAAGAAAACAAATAAAACAATGGAACAAGTAAAAAGGCTAATAGAGCAAGCATGGGAAGACCGTAGCCTCCTGGATAAGAAAGAAGTACGTGAGGCAATCGAACAGGTAATCGAATGGCTGGACAAGGGAGAGGTGCGTGTTGCAGAGCCACAGGGAGATGATTGGAAGGTCAATGATTGGGTAAAAAAAGCCGTGATCCTCTACTTCCCCATCCGTCCAATGCAGAAAATGGAAGCAGGAGTGCTGGAATTTCATGACAAAATTCCCCTAAAGCATGGTTACGACCAGCTCAAGGTACGTGTCGTGCCGCATGCAGTAGCACGCTATGGAGCATATATTGCACCTGATGTTATAATGATGCCTTCGTATGTCAATATCGGCGCTTATGTTGACAGTGGCACGATGGTGGACACCTGGGCTACTGTCGGATCTTGTGCACAGATTGGCCGGAACGTCCATCTCAGTGGAGGCGTGGGTATTGGCGGTGTCCTGGAACCAGTACAGGCTGCTCCAGTGATAATAGAAGACGGAGCCTTTATAGGATCGCGTTGCATAATAGTAGAAGGTGTGCGCATAGGACGTGAAGCCGTGCTGGGAGCAAATGTTGTAATTACTGCCTCGACGAGAATAATTGATGTGACAGGACCTGAACCCAAGGAATACCGTGGCTATGTCCCCCCACGTAGCGTTGTTATCCCAGGCATGAGGCCTAAACAGTTCCCGGCAGGCGAATATTAT